>CBHFOL010000003.1:0-86786 GCA_965995405.1 uncultured Saccharothrix sp. | reverse complement strand
CCGACGCCGAGGTCCGCCTGGACGAGGCCGAACCGGAGGACGTGCTGCCGCTGGGGCCCGGCGGGACGAGCCTGCTGGTGGTGACCAGCAGGCGGTCACCGGCCGCGCTGGCCGCCCGGCACGCCGTCCACCCGGTGTTGCTGGACGCGTTGACGCCGGACGAATCCGTTGCCCTGCTGCGGAGAGTGCTGGGCGCGAGTCGGGCGGATGCCGAACCCGGTCCGGTCGCCGAGCTGGCGCGGCTGTGCGGCGGGATGCCGTTGGCGCTGCGCATCGCGGCGGCGCGGCTGGTGGGCAGTCCGGGCCGGTCGGTCGCGGCGCTGGTCGCCGAACTGGGTCGGGCGCGGCTGGCGGGGCTCGCGGTGGAGGGTGACTCGCGGACCGTGGAAACCGTGCTGGAGAGTGCCTATCGGCCGTGGGACGGCGCCGTCGCGCGGGTGTTCCGGCGGGCCGGGATCGCGCCGGGCGCGACGTTCTCGGCGTGGCCGGCGGCGGCACTGTCCGATGTGGACTCGGTGGACGGCCCGCTGGCGACGCTGGCCGGCGCGCACCTGGTGGCCGAGGTGGGGCCGGACCGCTACCGGTTCCACGACCTGATCGGCGAGTTCGCCCGGCGTCGGTTGGCCTACGACGACCGCGACGAGGTCGCCGCGCGGCTGCTGGACTGGTACCTCTCGGTCGCGCACGAGGCGAACCTGCTGCTGAACCCCGATCGCGACCTGGTGAAGCCGACCCTGCGCTACCCGCCGCCGCGCGTGCCGTTCGCGGCCGACCGACACTCCGCGCCGGCGTTCCTGGAGGCCGAGCGGGACAACCTGCTGCCGGTCGTGCGGTTCGCGCGCGAGCACGGCCGGCCGGTCGACGCGTGGCACCTCACCTACCTGCTGACCAGCTTCTACGAGGCCACCGGGCACTGGCACGACCGGGTGGAACTCTGCCGGGTGGCCGCCGGGGCGGCGGCGGAGACCGGTGATCCGGCGGCCGAGGCGGAGATGCTGCGGGCGCTGGGCTTCGCGTACTTCATGACCAGGCAACTGGATGCGGCGATCGAGGCGAACCACCGGGCGCTCGCGGCGGCCCGGCCGGCGGGCGACCCCGCGGGCGAGGGCCACGTGCACAACAACCTGGCCAACGCGCTGGCCGAGCTGCGCCGGTTCGAGGAGGCGGTGGCCGCGCACCGGCAGGCCGTCGACTGCTGCGCGCGGGCGGGCAGCCGGCTCGGGAAAGCCTTGTCCGAACGGAATCTCGGGCACACCTACGTCCGGATGGGCGACCCGGACGCGAGCCTCGCGCCGCTGCGGTCCGCGCTGGCGGCGTTCCGCGAACTGGGCAACGTGCGGCTGGAGGCCGGGACGCTGGACACGTTGGGCGAGGCGCACCTCAAGCGCGGCGAGACCGGGGAAGCGTTGCGGGACTTGACGAACGCGCTGCGGCTGAGCCGGGAGATCGGCGACCGGTGGCTGGAGTGGGAGGTGCTGGTGGACATCGGCACGGCTCACCCGGACGGGGTGCCGTACTTCCTGGAGGCGCTGGAGATCTCCCGCGAGGTGGACGACCGGCACGGCGTCGCCACCGTGCTGAACCTGTTGGGGCGGGCCCACTCGCGGGCCGGTGACCTGGACGCGGCGAAGGAGGCGCTGGACCGCGCGGTCGCCGAACGGGCCCGGGTGCCGGACGCGTTCGAGGAGGCGAACCTCCAGCGCGACCTGGGCGAGCTCGCCGAACGGCAGGGCCGGCCGGCCGTCGCGCGGGCCTGCCGGGAGCGCGCGGCGCGGCTGTACCGGCAGGTGAACGCGACGGCCGAGGCGGCGGAGGTCAGCGGCGCGAGCTGAGGGTGATCTTCTCCAGCGGGTGGTCGATCCGGCCCGCCGTGGCGGCGAAGACCTCCACCTCGAACGCCTCGTCGGGCTCCGGCACGTCGTCGGGCAGGGTCGCCACCGGGGCTTCGATGCCGGTCGCGCCCTTCGGCACGACCAGCCGGACATCCTTGACCGCCACGTAGTCCTGGCCCGCGAACGCGGTCAGGTCGTACGTCCGGTACCGCAGGGTGAACGGGGCGCGGGCCGGGGTGGAGAAGCTGATCGGGATGGCGCAGCTGTCCGGCACCCAGCAGATCTTGCCGCCGTCGACCACGGAGATCAGCAGGACCTCGGTGACCTTGCCGTCGTCGTCCAGCAGCCTGGCCGTGCCCTGGGCGAGCTGCACGCCGCGCTCGTTGAAGACGTGCAGGGAGAACTCCTCGTCCTCCTCGCCTTGGGTGTCGCCGAGCAGCGGGATGTGGACGGTCGCCGCCGTGCCGAGCTGCCAGGTGCCCTGGGTGTGCACGTAGTCGGTGCCGGGGCTCGCGGTGCCCGCGACCGTCCGGTAGGTGACGGTGCCGGGCGAGGGACAGCCGGTCGGCACGGTGAGCTTGAAGCCCACCACGCCCTGGCCGTCGCCTTCGTACGCCTCGGTGTCGGCCACCGTCACCTGCGGAGTCGTGCAGATCTGCTGTGCGTGTGCGGCGGTCACCGGGACGACTGCGCCGAGCGCCACCGCCAGCACGACCACCGCGCGTCTCATCGTGAACGTCATGACCGCAGTTCTACGGCCCGCCGGTTGTGGTTCGGTTGTGGAGTCATCCCGCGAACAGCAGGGCGAGGCCAGCGGACGTGTAGCCGACCATCAGGACCAGCAGCGGCACCTGGCCGGTGAGGTGGCGTTGCGGTGGCAGCAGCCGCAGCGCCCGGTCGTGTGCCGCGACGACGGCCAGCAGGTGGCCGGTGAGCACCGCCCCGATCTGCACGGACGCCACGATGGTGGGCGCGGCGAGCGTGTCGTCCGGGGTGAAGCCGTCGATGCCGGACAGCAGGGCGACCGCGCGCTGCCCTTCGACCACGAGCAGCGAGAAGTAGTGCGCCACCACGTACCCGGCGATGATCGGGATCAGCGAGTGCGCGAGTTCCCCGCCGAACGCCCGGCACACCAGCAGGTAGCTGCCCGCGACCAGCGCCACCGTGACGACCAGGCCGAGCCAGCTCGGCACCGGGGACAGCCGCGCCCACGTCGGCGTGGAGCCGATGCTGTCGAACGCCGTCGACCCCAGGCACACCGCGATCACCGCGACCAGCCCCGGCCGGACCGGTGTCGCGACGAGATCGCGGAACGGGTTGCCGCGCAACGGGGACAGCCTGCCCAGCAGCGTCGAGTACACCTCGAAGCCGTCCGCGTGCTCGAACCACGGCCGCCCGAACACCACGCCGCCGGCGACGTTCAGCAGCGCGTAGCCGATCAGGAACCACGGCAGGGCACGGGGTTCGACCAGTTCCACCCAGGTGAACACGAGCAGCGTCGCGGCGGCCGGCCAGTACCCGAGCCGCGCCGGGTACGCGCGGTTCATCGACCGGCGCGCGGCCAGGCGCAGCGGGTTCACCACCCGCCACACCGGCCCGAACAGCATCGACACCACCGCGAGCCCCACCCAGAACAACACGAACACCAGGTGCGGCCACGCGTTGCCCGGCACGAACGGCAGCGCGACCAGGATCAGCACCTGCACCGGCCACCACTCGCGACCGCTTTCCCTGGTGCGGGCGGTGAAGCGCGGGTTCGTCCACAGTAGACCGAGTGCGAGGAACGAGGCGAGCAGCGCGACCGCCGCGCCCTGGAGCACGAGGTCCAGCGGCAACGGCAGGTCGTGCCGTTCGCCGACGCCGTGCGCCAGGACGGTCACCGCACCACCAACTGCACCAGCAGCTTGTCGGGGTGCGCCTCCACGTCGAACGTGCCGGTCTGGTCGGCGACGAACTTCAGCACGGCGGGTTTGCCGTCCTCGGCCTTGGCCAGCTTGTCGAACCCGTGCACGTGCACGTCGACCGGTTTGCTACTGGTCACGGTCAACTCGACGGACTGCCCCTTGGTCACGTCCACCCGCTGCGGCGAAGCCTGGTCCACCGACAGCGTGAGCACCACCGGACCGGCGGGCGCGGTCGGCGCGGCCGAGCAGCCCGCCACGAGCAGCAGCGCGAGCAGCAGAACTCTGATCACCGGTCCGTTTCCTTCCTCATGAACGCGAACCCGCCGCCGGCCAGCCCGAGGCCGCCGCCGAGGGTGAGAGCCACCAACAGCCGGTCGGTGTCCGCCGGACCCGCGAAGGGCAACTGGGAGAACCGGAAGCTGTCGAAGTCCGGAATCCCCGCCACCACCAGCATCGCGCCGACCGTGGCCGCGATGAACGCCGTGGCGGGCTTGCGACGCACCGCGGCCACCACCGCCACCACGGCCAACGGCCAGCACACCAACCCCACGCCGCCGGCCCCGATCATCAGCGGCACGAACGATTCCCCGGTGACCGCGAGCGTCGAGCCGACGGCGTGCAACACGTGCGCGGCGGTCACCAGCACCACTCCCCCGGCGAGCAACCCCTTGGAGTACTTGAGGAAGTACCCGCCGATGGCCAGCGCGGCAGTGATCAACAGCCACCACAGGGGGTTCGGAGCCTGCACCGTGTCCACCCGACCGTGCACCACGGACGTGCCCAGCGGCACCTCCCAGACCGTCGCCGAAGTGCGTTCGTCCCGATACCGCAACACTTCCCCGGGCCGGACCGTCCGATCCCCCACCGCGAGCGGAGCCGTTCCGTCGTTGCGGATCTCCAACTGCGTGCCGTGGTTGACCATCCGCGCCGACACGCCCGGCAACGGCGGCACGATCGAGTCGACGGTGCTGAGGTCGTTCTGCGGCGTCAGCCCACCCGCGTGCGCCTGCGCCGGAGCGGCCGTCACCAGGAGGATCCCCAACACCAGCAGCAGAACCTTCACCGCCGCGACGGCACGAGCACCACCGCGAGCAGCAGTCCGTGCAGGGCGGCGAGGAGCGGCGCGCCGGTCCACATCTCGGTGACGGTGGGCATTCGGCCGACGGCAATCCCCGCCGAGGCGAAGTAGAACACCCACGTCACCAACGACGCGGCGAACGCGAAGATCCGATACTCCCGAAGTCGCTCCGCGGTCGGGCGCAGCTTCCACAGCAGGACGTCGATCACCATGCCGGACAACACGAACGCGCCGGCGATGGTCAGGTTCTCGTAGTTCGCGACCGCCGTGCTCAGCAGCATCACCACGATCTGCTGGATGGTGGCCGTGCCGGGCGGCAACTGGAACCGACGTGCGGCGAACAGCAACGGCGTCAACAGAACCAGGTTGGTGATGGTGATCGCAGCGGCAAGCTGACTCGTGCGCCCAGTGCCACCCGCGCTCTTGTCGAAGCTGAAGGCGTAGTCGATGCCGCGCGGTCCGTAGACGGTGGCGTCGGCGTAGGAGACGAACAGCAGCACCAGCGCGGTCGTGAACGCCAGCGACAGGATCGCGGGCAGGAACCGGCGCAACGACGGCGCGGTCAGTTCCTTGTCGGCCCACGCGGTGCGCAACGGCGTCGTGAGGATGACGATCATCGACGTGATGAGGCCGAGGTGGGTCGGGCTGAACAGGATGTCGATGCCCTGCTCGATGCCGATGAACGTGTGCCAGAGGTAGTCCCCGAACCCGCACAACGCGAAGAGCGGCAAGGCCAACACAGCCAGTCCGTACCCTTCGGGAACAGCATCGAGCCCCCGCCGCCCCTGTTGCATGTTGCGCCACACCAACCACATGATCCACGCGCCCGTGGCGGCGAATCCGGAGTAGAACACCGCGTGCCACGGCGTGAAGAACGTCTCCAGCTCGGGCACGTTGGAATGCGCCCACGCGTCGAGGAACAGCCCTAACGAGAACCACGTCCCCAACAGCACGGTCACCAGATCCGTGCGATAAGAAGTCCTGATCCGCCCCAGTTGCATGATCGCCAGGCTCCCGCACTCCTACCACCTGCGGTAACCGTGCCACCACCCGTCCATGGTGCGGCTACCACCCAAATGCCCCGCAGCACCGACAGCAGAAAGGAAATCCTGCTCGCGGCCACCATCCCGATACCGGTTCGGCAGACGCGGTGAGCGGTGGGTCACGGGCCGAATGTCACCTGCCGGATACCGGGCAGGCACGGCAATGGTCACGGGCGGACGACCGCCGCGACTCCACCCCCATCACGTCCATTCGGCGGAGGTAGTACCGGGAGGTGGCAAACCACGTCACGCAGCCGCCGAGCGCGAGAGCCAGGCCGACCAACCACATCTCGATCATCGTCCGCTCCTTTCGGTCGTAGTCGAGTCTCCTGCCATCCCGGCCCGACGCGGAAGCCACGATGATCCCCAGTTCGGCCCGTCGAACGACAGATCGCGGAATCCGTGCGACATATGCTGGACACCGTGGACGTGACAGGACTGCTCGTCGTACTGCGGCGAGGTCCCGGCCTCCGGGACGCCGTCGCGTTGCGCGCCCTGCTCCGCGACGGCCTGCGCGAACTGTTCGGGCCCGCGGGCGCTCCACCCAAGCTCGGCGAGGTCGTCGCACGGCTCACCGGGGTCATCGCCCTGCTGCCCGAACTACAGCGGTTGGTCGCGACGGTCGAGTTCGGTCTGCACGACGGATACCGACAGGACTTCCTGCTCGACCGGCAGGCGCAGCTCGCGAACGACCTGAACTGCTCGACCAAGACCGTGCAGCGGCACGGTATACGTGCGGTGGAGAACATCGCCCTGCACCTTCAGGGCCTCACGGGCCAGGGTGAGGTCCCGCACGAGGACGACGCCGTGGGACACCGGCTGTGGTCGTTCCCACCAGGGCCCATCGTGGCGGTGACCGGAGAGATCCGATTACCGGCCGTCGAGGCACAGCCGGGGCTGTTCCTGTTGCAGTCGCGGGACAGCCTGGCCATGGTGGAAGCCGTGGTGAGCGTGGTGACCACGACCAAGACGAACGACCTCGTGTTGACCTCGTGCGGTTCCGTGCGCCAAGACCACCTGACCGCCAACCTCGTGCTCGTCGGCGGGCCGCGCTCGAACACCGTCGTCAGGCGCGTGTTGGCGGAACTCGACGTGCCCGTCCGGATCTCGATCACCAGACACCCGGACGGCACGAAGACGAAACGGATCGTCCTGCCCGACGGCCACGAACTCGCACCCGGTTTCGACGACGGCTCCCTGACCCGCGACCTCGCACTCGTCGTGGTGGGCCGCAACCCTTTCGAGACAAGCCGGAAGATCGTGCTGTTCGCCGGACTGCACAGCCACGGCAACCACGGAGCGGTCGTGGCCCTGGCTTCGCACGGCAACCCGGGCGTGGTGCGCCGGAGCCTGGCGGCGATCGCCGCGAAGCGGGCTGACGACCGCGACTTGGCACTGGTCGTGGAGGTCCCGGTGGTGAACGGCGAAATCGTGCAACCCGGAACCCGTCCCGAATGGGTTTACTCCTTCTAGCTGATTGCACATCGCGGACAGTTCGCCAGACTGGCCGAGTGGGGTGCCCTGAGCATGTCGGATTCGGGTTCGTGACACCGATCAGAAACACCCCGCCGCATTACTTGACGCGCTGTCTCCGGAGCGTCGCGACAAGCATGAACGGAACCGCCGCGAACTGGCTCCCGGGCAACGCGGTGGTAGTCGACGACGCGTCGGACCCGAATCTTTCCCTCAGGTACGAGCGAATCTGCCGGCAGCACGCCGCGACCTACCTGCGGTCGGGGTCGTGGAACGGAATCGGCGGTGCCCGCGGACTCGGTGTCGCACACCTGTCGTCGGCCGGGGTCAGCCACGTGGTCTTCGTGGACGCGGACGACGAGTTGCTGCCGATCGGCATGCGTGCGAAAGTCGCCGCCGCGAGCGACGACATGGTGGTCGCCGGGCCGTACGAGATCGTCGGCAGATACGCCGAACCCTACGTGGCGGACACGAGCGGCTTGGTCGCGCTCGCGAACCGGTTGGGCGCCCACCCGGCCAACCCCGTGCTGTACACCAACATCGTGGGTCACGGTGCGGTCGTACCGCTCGCCGGACTGCACGAGACGGACTTTCCCACGCGGTGCTACAGCGGCGAGTTCGTGACGCTCTGGGGACAGGTCCTGCTGTCCGGGAGAATGGGCGTGATCCACGCCGACGGGCCACCGGCCTATCGTTACGAAGTTCGGCCGGAGGGGAACTACTCGCGCGATGTCCGACGGCACCGTGCAGGAGTTTGCGCCGCGTTTTCCGCAATTCGGCGGATGCACTTCCGCGAGGAGACCGAGTACGGGTACGTCGCTTCCGGCGGACGACGGCCCAGCCTCTACGCTCCTGTGGTCGCAGGTCGCCGTCTCCTGCCCGAGTGGTGTACAGCGGGTGCCGGCCGGCCGTGGACGTTCACCGATGGTCTTCCGCGCGAGGAATTCCGATCCCGGGAGGTAGCTCGTCATGGACGAGGAGCGCACGGTCACCACACCTGACGGCCACGAACTCGCCTGTGTGCTGACCGGACCGTCGAATCCCGGGAAGTTCCTGGTGATGTCGCACGGGATCACCACCGACCGGGACGAGTCCGGCTTCTTCGTCGCGCTGGCGGCGAAGTTCGCCGCCGCCGGCTGGGGTGTACTGCGGTTCGACTTCCGCGGCCATGGCCGCAGCTCCGGCACCCCGGAGGACGTCACGCTCTCCGGCGAGCTGATCGACGTGCTGGCGGTGCGCAAGGGTTTCGGGCTCGACACCCGACCGGTGGCGCACCTCGCCGCGAGCTTCGGGGCCGGCGCGACCCTGCACTCCGCCGAGCACCTACCGGTGTCGAGGCTGGTGCTGATCAACCCGATCCTGGACTACGCCGGGATCTTCGTCCGGGGGGAATCGGAGTGGGGCGAGAAGATCGTGGCCTCCGCACGGGAACTGGACGGCACCGGGTCCACCGTCTTCGCGAGACTGCCGGACAGCCGGTACGTGATCAGTCGGCGGCTCCGGGAGGAGATCGGGGACGACGACACCCTGGATCTGGTGCGGCGCAGCGCGGTCCCGACCCTGTTGCTCCACGGGGACGCCGATCCGCTGGTTCCGGTGGACCCGGCGCGACGGCTCACCGATTGCCGGGACAGCCTGCGGGTCGTGATCTACCCGGGAGCCAGGCACGGGCTGAAGGCGGTCCGCCCCGCGGCGACCGCGACCATCCTGGAATGGCTGTCGACCGAGCCGCACCAGGGATGAGTGTCCACCCCACCGCAGTCGTCGCCCCCGGTTGCGAGATCGCGGACGATGCGGACGTCGGGCCGTTCTGCGTGATCGGTTTCGACCAGGCCCAGAGCCGGGCCGACTACTACGGGAACCCGCACGGCGTGACCGAGGATTGGCCGCCGACGGTGGTGGGACCAGGCGCGACGATCGGGGCCCACTCCCACATCGGGCACGGAACGGTCGTCCACGAACGTTGTCTGGTCGAGCCGTACTCGTACATAGGGGAACGGTGTGTGATCGGTGCGCGGACATTCGTCCGCTATCGCGCGTGGATCGCCGCGCGGGTCACGACCGGCGCCGACTGCGTCATCGGCGGGTTCCTGTGCAGTCGGACCGTCCTGGGCGACCGGGTCGCCTTCTTCGGTGCTGCGGTCCACCGGTTCGCCGGTGTCCAACAGGCTGTGACCGAACCGGCGCCCGTGGTCGAGAGCGAGGTGCTGGTCGGTTTCAACGCCGTCGTGGTGGGTGGTGTCCGGATCACGCACGGCACCATCGTCCCGGTCGGCTCGATCGTGAAGGGCGACCGACCCGATCCCTGACCTGCGGCTAGCCGTTGAGGTAGCGGAGGACGGCGAGCACGCGTCGGTGGTCGTGGGGGCTGGCGGACAGGTCGAGCTTGGTGAAGATGCTGGTGCAGTGCTTCTCCACGGTCCGTTCCGCGATGAACAGGCGTTGGGCGATGGCCTGGTTGGTGCGGCCCTCCGCCATCAGCGCGAGCACTGCCCGTTCCCGTTCGGTCAGGCGGTTGTCGCTGTCGTCCCGGCGTCTCCCCAACAGCTGGCTCACCACCGCCGGGTCGAAGGCCGAGCCGCCCGAGCCCACCCGCCGGATCGCCGCCGTGAACTCGGCTAAATCCGACACCCGGTCCTTCAACAGGTAGCCGACGCCGTCCGCGCCCGCGTCGAGCAGTTCCGCCGCGTAGCTGACCCGAACGTACTGGGACAGCACGAGAACACCGGTCGACGGGTACTTCCGGCGCAACGTGACAGCCGCCCGCAGACCCTCGTCCGTATGCGTAGGCGGCATCCGAATGTCCACAATGGCCACTTCCGGCCGGTGCCGGTCCACCGACTCCAGCAGGGATTCCGCGTCCTCCACCGCCGCGACCACCTCGAACGACGCCTCGGCCAGCAGCCGCGTCAAACCCTCCCGCAGCAGGGTCGAATCCTCCGCGATCACTACCCGCACGGCAGCACCACCCGCACACTGGTCCCCTCGTCCACCGCACTGAGCACCCGCATCGTCCCCCCGGTCGCCTCCACCCGGTCCGTCAGGCCACGCAGACCCGAACCGTCCCGGAGATCCGCCCCGCCGCGTCCGTCGTCGTCCACCTGTACCACCAACGAACCACCTCCGGACGTGATCGCCACTCTGGTCCGGGACGCCTCGGCGTGTTTCGTCACGTTCGCGAGCGCCTCCGCCACCACGTAGTACGCCGTGGTCTCCACCTGCTGCGGCACCGGTTCGGTCAGGTCCATGACCAACTCGACCCTCGGTTCCGCCAACGCCGTCAGCTCCCGCACCGCACCGTGCAGTCCACGTTCGGTGAGCACGGGCGGATGGATGCCGTGGCACACGGCGCGCAGGTCGTCGATCGTCGCCAGCACCGCGGACTTGGCTTCGCCGACCAGCTTCAGACCACGTTCCGCCGGCAACGTCTCCGCCAGGCCCAGCGTCATCGCCACCGACAACAGCCGCTGCTGCACGCCGTCGTGCAGGTTGCGTTCCAGCCGCCGCCGCTCGGATTCGCCCGCCCGCAACAGCTTCCCGCGCGACTCAGCCAGTTGGCGCAGCCTGGCCCGCAGTTCGGCGGTCAGCCGTTCGTTCTCCAGGGCCAGCGCTACGGCCGCGCACGCCGCGTCCACGAGTTCCAGGTCCAGCCCGGGATCGTGCAGCAGCAACGCGACGGGCGACGAACCACGGTCCACGCGGGTCTGCACCCGGTCGCCGTCCGCTGCCACCGGGCGGCCGGACGCGTCGACGTACCGCTCCTCGGACGCCATCCAGTACCCGACCAGCAGGCCGGGGTCGTGCAGGGTCGCGGCCAGCGCGTCCCGCACCCCGGCGCGCGGGCTGTCGCCGTTGAGGCGCACGACCAGATCGGCCACCCCGCCACGGTCCATCCGGCGGCGCAGCAACCCGGCCAGGTAGACGATCGGGATACCGACCAACGCCAGCATAAGCACCGCCGCGGGCGGGTTGAGGCCGGCCCGCGCCACCGGTCCCCAGACCGCGAACGCGACCACGGCCACCGTCGACGCGCCGAGCATCGCGGTGAGCGTCCGCCGCTGCGCCATGCTGCTGCACCGCCACCGGTGCAGTTGCAGGGACAGCATCCCGAACCCGATCACTGCCGTCGCCGCCGTCTCGGTGCGCTGCACGGCGACCGCCCACGGCACGGAGTCCACCTGCGACGCCACCGTCAGCACCGCCACCGCCAGGTAGCCGCCGGCCACGACCAGCCGACGCGGCCAGGTCTTCAGCCGACCGGTCGGGAACGCCACCACCAGATGCCCGAGCATCGCGGGCCACGCCTTGAACACGATGTGGTACAGCGGGTTCGGCTCGTCCGGCAGGGTGTCGGCGAACCAGGCGACGCCGACGAGCACCATCAGCAGACCGATCCGGTTGCGCGGCTGCGCCCGGCGGCCGATCACACCCGCGATGACGTAGACCGCACTCACCGCGATGATCGCGGAGGTCAGCAGCATGGCCCCAAGGTATCCGCGACGCCCCGCACCACGTGGCCGAAACCGACCAGCGGACTCAGACCTCCAGCAGTGCCGCCAGCACGCCCAACTGGTGCTCGAAGTGCGCCTCGTAGTCGGTCAGACTGCCCCGGAACTGACCGAACAGCTCGAAGCTGATCAGCCCGAACAGCGCCGAGAACACCAGGTACGTCCGCGCCAACAGCTCATCGCCGATCGGCAGCCCCAACCCGTCCCGCAGCGCCGCGAAATCCTGCCCCAGCGGCCCGTCCAGCCCAACGGACGGCCGCTCCCGCTGGATGTCCGCCACCAGCGCCAACAGCAGCATCGACACCCTGGTCCCCGGCTCCCCCGTCCGTTCGACGGGCGCCTGATACCCCGGCACCGGGCTCCCGTAGATCAGCGCGTACTCCGACGGGCTCGCCACCGCCCAAGTCCGCGCGGCCCGTCCGATGGCCCGCCAACGCCCGGCGAAATCCTCACGCGCACAAGCGCCCTCGGCACCCTCCACCGCCGCGCCGAGCGCGTTGTAGGCGTCGATGATCAGCATGGTCAGCAGCTCGTCCCGACTGGGCACGTACCGGTACACGGCGGACGACACGATGCCCAGCTCACGGGCGATGGCCCGCAGCGACAGCGCCGCACTGCCCTCCTGCGCCAGCTGGTCGCGGGCGATGCGCTTGATGTCCTCGATCGCCTGCGCTCGCGCGCGCTGCCTCGGTGTCGCCGTCATGCCGACGATGATGACCCACCCAGAGAGCAGGTGCAACAAAAGAGAGCACCGCTCTTGACAGACGCCCCGCCGTACCCGCAGGATTGGCGAAGCGAGAGCAGTGCTCTCTAAAACGACTAGCGCTCACGGAGGCGTCGATGAACAGGACCAGGGCAGCGGCATTCGGTCTCGCCGGGGTGTTCTTCCTGCTCTACCCGGTACTGCGGCCGTATTCGGACGAGACCACCGTCAAGGGCCTGGAAGTGATGGGCACGGCCGCGTGGGTCGCGTCGCACCTGTTCGCCGTCGCCGGCTTCATCCTGGTCACGCTCGCCCTGCCGGGCCGCCGTGCGGCGCTCGTGACGGGCATCGGCGCGGGACTCACCACCCTCTACTACGGCGCGGAGATCTTCGGCCTGCACGCGATCGGGCTCCAGGCGGCGAAACGCCCCGACCCGGTGCTGCTGGAGATGGTGGACGCCGTCCGCTTCCACCCCGCCGCCATCACCGCGTTCGCCCTCGGTCTGGTGCTGCTCGGCGTCGGCGCGGTCCTGGCCGCCGTCGAACTGAAGGCGGTCGCGATCCCGTTCGCGGTGGGCTTCGCCCTGTACCTGCCCCAGTTCTTCATGCCGCCGGCGGGCCGGATCGCGCACGGTGCGCTGATGCTGGTCGGCTGCGCCCTGGTCGGCTGGAAGCTGTTGCGCGCCAAGTGAAACGGCGCGGCAGCTTCACCGTCATGGACGACGTGGACTTCAGCGCCGACGGTGAGGCCGGCCGGCCGACAAATCTTCCGAACTCCTGGACGAACCCCGGAACACGACGACGGGGCCCACCCTCGCAGCGGGCCCCGTCGGGGAACTATCGGATGCCGTGACCGGTCAGAAGGTCAGCTTCCAGGAGTCGATGTAGCCGGTGTCCTGGCCGTACACGTCCTGCGCCTTGAGCCGCCACGTGCCGTTCGCGACCTCGGACGACGCGTTCACCGTGTAGGTGGTGTTCACGTTGGGCGTGCTGGAGTTGCTGGAGTTCTTCAGCCGGTACGTCGAGCCGTCCGGCGCGACCAGGTCGAGCACCAGGTCACCGCTCCACGTGTGCTTGATGTCGACGGTGACCTTCAGCGTGGCCGGCGCGTTGCCGGTGACCCCGCTGACCGTCACGTTGCTGACCCCGGCCGCGCCCGGGGCGGGTTTGTTTCGGTTCTGGGGGTTCTCGAAGGTCTGGCGGGGGGGGTGGGGCGGGCCGACGAGGCTGTCCGCCGCCGCCTTGATGGCCGCCGCGAACGTGCTCACCTCGGTGTAGACGCCCGGGTTGTTCGGCCGCGCGCAGCCGTTGCCGTGGCTGACGATGCCGACCTGGATCCACGCGCCCGCGTTGTCGCGCCGGAACATGGGGCCGCCGGAGTCGCCCTGGCAGGTGTCGACGCCGCCGTTGGCGAGGTCGCCGGCGCAGATCTCGGCCGCCGGCTTCAGGCTGCGGTAGTAGGAGTCGGCGTTCTTGCAGGTGTTGTCGTCGATGAAGTCGACCTGGGCCTTCATCTGGTAGCGCGACTGGCCGCCGCCCTCCCGGGTCGCGCCCCAGCCGGCGACGGTGAACACACCGGAGTTGTAGTCGGCGGTGGTGGCGATCGGCAGCAGCGCCGCGCCGGTGATCGGACTGGCGAGCTTGATCAGCGCCCAGTCGCCACCGGTCGACGTCGGGTAGGTGGGCGAGCGATGGACATAGGTCGAGGTCCGCTTGGTGGCCGACGTGTCCTGGAGGTCCGTGACGCCGTAGGTGGCGGTGATGCCGGTGTTGTTGCCCGAGCTGTCGACGCAGTGGGCGGCGGTCAGCACCAACTGGTCGGTGTACATCGCACCGCCGCAGCCCATGGACAGCCGGACCATCCACGGGAACTCGCCCTTGGCGACCTGCGTGCCGCCGACGACCTGCGGGGTGACGCCGCCGGGGTCCGGCGGCAGCGGAGCGGAGGAGGCTTGGCCGCCGAACGCGGCCAGGGTCGCGGCGACGCCCGCGGCAAGGGCGATCGCCTTCATGGCTGTGTTGCGCACAGTCGTTTCCTTCCCGCGCCCGGCCGGTGGTGCGGTGCAGGGTGGCCGGACGTCGAGTCAGCAGGGATCCACAGCCGGCAGCACGCCGGCGGCCCATGATGCGCAGCCGGAAGCCTCGCTCACAATCCGACGATCGACGGGAATTTTTACGGCATTCCGCACATTTCCACGGTGTTACTGGATGGTGGAGCCGCTGACGTCCGGGTCCGCCGCGCCCAGGAAGAAGATCCCCCGGTAGCCGGGGGTCTCGAAGCCGGCGCTCGGGTTGCGGCGCAGGGTCGACGCCTCCACCGACATCGTGCCGGTGCGGTCGTTGCTCACGAAGAACACCGCGCCGCCACCCTCGTTGGCCCGGTTGTCCTCGACGACCGTGCCCGCGAGGCGGACGGTGAACCGGTTGCCGTCGGCGTAGATCGCGCCGCCGCTGCCACCGCCGGGTGTGCCGTCCCGCGCCGGGTTCGCGCCCCGGCCGACGGCGGAGTTGCCGCTCAGCACGCTGTTGAGCACCACCCACGACACGCCGATGCTGCTGAGCGCGCCGCCGTTGGCGCACACCCCGCCGCTGAACGTGCTGCCGGTGACGTACACCGGCTCGTTGCGCCACTGGCTGAGCACCCGCAGCGCCGCGCCGCCGAGGTCCGGCCCGGTCTGGTCGCACCGGTTGCCCTGGAACCGGGAGTTGACCACCTTCACCCGCCCGCCGCGCACGAACACCGCGCCGCCACCGCCGCCCTCGGCGTCGTCCCCGGTGGAGTCGCCGTCGGCGAAGGTGAGGTTCTGCAACGTGAGCCGGGGGTGGTCCTGGTCCTGGCAGTGCGAGGTGGTGATGCCCTGCGCCCGGTCGCACGTGTTCTGGTACAGGATCCGCCGCTGCCCGTCGCCGCTGAGCGTCACCAGCCCGCCGCCGTCGATCACCACGTCCGGCCCGGCGTCGTTGCGGACCTTGGCGGTGGCGTTCATGGTGACGACCACCGGGTCCGGACCGCAGTCGAACGTGACGACCCCGCCGGCCGCGACCGCCGCCACGACCGCCTGGGACGTGCAGCCGTCCGGCGTGCCCGTGCCGATGACCGTGGTGGGTTTCGAACTGTCCTCCGGTCCGGCTTCCGGCGGCACGGGTGCCGTCCCGGCCGGATTCCCCGCCGGTTCGGGCCGTGGCCTCGTGGTGGTCGTCGTCGTGGTCGTAGTGGTGGTCGTGACGGTCGTGGTGGTGGTCGTCGTCGGGGACGACGGCGGCACGGCTACCGGGGACGACGTGCCGCAGGCGGCGAGAACGAGGGCCGACACGGCCACCCAGCGACGGGACATGCGCGCACCCTAGGCACCGGATGGTCACGACGCGACCATCGAGCCCGGAACTTGACATGAAGAAGTGTGAGTGATGGATTAGTCCCATGCCCAACGCGGACCGCCGCCTGTCCACCGCCGACGAACGCCGGGAGACCGTGCTGCGGACCGCGCTCGGCACGTTCGGCGCGAAGGGCTACTACGGCACGACGACCGGCGAGGTCGCCAAGGCGGCGGGTATCTCGCAGGCGTACGTCTACCGGCTGTTCCCGGACAAGGAAGCGTTGTTCCTGGCCGTGGTCGAGCGGTGTTTCGCGCGCATCCGGGAAAGCCTGGGCGACGGGGTGGCGCAGGCCCGGGGCAGTTCACCGGAAGCCGTGCTGCACGCCATGGGCGACGTCTACGCCAGGCTCATCGCCGAGGAGAACGCCCTGCTCCTGGTGCAGATGCACGCCCAGTGCGCGGCGATCTCCGAACCCGCCGTGCGCGAGGTCCTGCAACGCGGCTACGCCCGGACCGTCGAGTACGTGCGCGGGGTGGCCGGCGCGGACGAGGCACAGGTCCAGGAGTTCTTCGCGCGGGGCATGTTGTGCCACCTCGTGGTCGCGGTCGACGCGGGCGAAATCGACGCCCCGTGGGCGCGCACCCTGTCGAACGGCATCCGCCACTACTGAGTGGCCGACCAGTCAGCTCCCCCTGAGCTTCTGCTGAAGGAAACCCGGGAACGGTGGCGGCGGCCGGCACCGGGCGCACATGCTGCCGACATGCCGGAACTCGACGAACGGGCCGCCGTGCGCCGTCTGCACGACCGGTTCGGCTTCGGCCCACGCCCCGGCGACCTCGACCGGGGCTTCGCCGACACCCTGGACCGGCTGCTCACGCCGGCCCCGACGGCCACCCCCGACCTGAAGCTGGAACTGCCCGCCGAACGGAAGCAGGCCGGCCGGCAGCGGGCCGAAGACGGGAAGCGGCTCATGGCGTGGTGGCTGGCGCGGATGGCCGCGACCGACACCGCCGTGGAGCGGCTGACCTGGTTCTGGCACGGGCACTTCGCGACCAGTGAGCAGAAGGTGCGCAGCCCGTGGCACATGCTGGCGCAGAACGAGACGTTCCGCCGGCTCGGCCTCGGTGGTTTCGGCGAACTGGCCAAGGCGATGGTCGTGGACCCGGCGCTGCTGCTGTGGCTGGACGGCAACGACAACCGGTCCGGCTCGCCGAACGAGAACCTGGCGCGGGAGTTCCTGGAGCTGTTCACCCTCGGCATCGGGCACTACACCGAGCCGGACGTACGGGAGGCGGCCCGCGCGCTCACCGGCTGGACCGTGAAGCGGAACGCGGCGCGGGCGGAACTGGTCGCCAAGCGCCACGACGACCAGCCGAAGACGATCCTCGGTGTCACCGGAGACTTCCCCGCCGAGTCCTTTGTGGACACCGTGCTGGCACGCTCCGAGTCGGCGCGGTTCGTCGTGGGACGGCTGTGGTTCCGGCTGGTCTCCCCCACTCCCCCGGCACCGGATGTACTGGAACGGCTGGTTTCCGCCTACGGCAAGGACATCGGGTCGGTGCTGCGGGCGATCGCGGCCGAACCGGCGTTCCGGGACCCGGCCGCGACGCTGGTCAAGCAGCCCGTCGAGTGGCTCGTGGGCCTGCTGCGGGCGCTGGACGTGCGGTGGGACTCGTTGGACGACAAGGCTCTCAAGCAGCTCGGCAACGGGTTGCGCGGCATGGGCCAGCTGCCGTTCCGGCCGCCGAGCGTCGGCGGGTGGCCGGCCGGCGGGGCGTGGCTGACCACGGCGGCGGGCGTGGCGCGGCTGAGGGTCGCGCAGCTCGTCGCGGGCAAGGCCGACCTGCGCCCGATCACCGGCCCGGACGCCGTGCGCGACCGGCTCGGCGTGGACGTGTGGTCGGAGCGGACCCGGAACGCGTTGGCAGGGCTGGACAAACCGGAGCACCTGGCGGCGATCGCCGCGTGCGCCCCCGAATACGTGGTGAGCAGGTAATGGACAAGCTGACCCGACGACGTTTCCTCACCCTGTCCGGGGTCACCGCCGCCGGCGCGCTCGCCGTCGGCGCGACCCGGATCGACTGGGACGACCTGATGTCGGCGGCGGCCGACCGACCACTGGACCCGGACGCGGCCGTGCTGGTCGTGGTCACCCTGTACGGCGGGAACGACGGGCTGAACACGGTCGTCCCGGCCGCCGACCCGGCCTACCAGGACGCCCGGCCGGAGCTCGCCTACCGGCCGGAGGACGTGCTGGACCTGGGCGACGGCCTCGGCCTCAACCCCGGGCTCAAGGGCCTGAAGTCGTTGTGGGACGGGCAGGGTCTGGCGATCGTGCGCGGCGTGGGCTACCCGACGCCGGACCACAGCCACTTCCGGTCGATGGCGATCTGGCAGACCGCGTCGCCGCGCACGTCCGTGCCGACCGGCTGGCTGGGCCGGTGGCTGGACGCGACCGGCGCGGACCCGTTGCGGGCGCTGTCCGTGGAGCCCGTGCTGCCGCCGATGCTGGCCGGTGAACGGACGGCTGCGGCGTCGCTGCCCGTGGGCGGGCCGGCGCTGCCCGGCGGGAAGCTGGGTGCCGCGTTCGCCGCGCTCGGCACTCCGCTGGACGGCGAGGAACGCTGGCAGGCCACGGCTTCCCGGTCGATCGCCGATCTGCACGAGGCGGTGCGGGTGCTGGGCGGAGCGGCACACGATCCGTCCACAGAGGACGATCCGGACGAGAAGCGGGACAAGGGCGCTTCGGCCGGCGGCAGCTCGCAGTTGGCCGCGCAGCTGGAGGTCGTGGCGAACCTGATCGAGGCCGAGGTGCCGACCAGGGTGTACTCGGTGTCCCTGGGCGGTTTCGACACCCACGCCGACGAACGGGACACCCAGCAGCGGCTGCTGACCGAGCTGGACGGGGCGCTGACGGCGTTCGTGCAGCGGTTGAAGCGCACGGACCGGGGCCGGCGCGCGGTGGTGCTGGTCTACTCGGAGTTCGGCCGGCGGGTGCGGGCGAACGCGAGCGACGGCACCGACCACGGCACCGCCGGGCCGGTGTTCCTGTTGGGGGACAAGGTACGCGGCGGTTTCTTCGGGGCCCAGCCGAGCCTGACCGACCTGGACGACGGCGACCTGAAGCAGACGACCGACTTCCGCGACGTCTACGCCACCGTGCTGGCCGACGTCCTGGGCACCGACCCGGGCCGCGTGCTGGCCGACCACCAGGGCCGGCTCGACGGCCTGTTCCGCACCTGAGGGCCGGCGGTGCGCCGGACGGTGACTCGGGGTGCACGCGGCTAATTCGGTTCGCCGGAGGGCGGAGATCGGCTAGCGTCGGCGGTATGGAGGGGGAACTCCTGTCCGGCGGCACCACCACCGTCGTCCGGATCGGCGGCACCGTGCGGCGACCGGTGCGCGCGTGGAGCGAGGCGGTGCAGTGGCTGTTGGGTGGGCTGGCCACTGCCCAGGTACCCGGTGTGCCGCGCTGGCACGGCGTGGACCCGCAGGGACGCGAGGTGCTCACGTTCCTGCCCGGTGACGTCGGCACGTACCCGGAGCAGGCGCGGCCGGACAGCGCGCTGGTCAGTGCGGCGAAACTGCTGCGCCGGGTGCACGACGCCACCGCGCTGTTGCCGGACAAGACCCGACATCGATGGCAGCTGCCCGCCGTGGAGCCGGTGGAAGTGGTGTGCCACGGCGATTTCGCACCCTACAACTGCGTATTCCACCACGGCGAGACGACCGGCGTGTTCGACTTCGACGCCGCCCACCCCGGGCCCCGCAGCTGGGATCTCGCCTACGCGCTCTACCGGTTCGCCCCGATGTCCACTGTGGACAGCCCGCCGGTCGCCGAACAGGCCCGCCGGGCGCGAGTGTTCCTCGATTCCTACGGCCGCACGCGCGGCGAACGCCTGGACGTGGTGGATTCCATCGGACCACGACTACTGGCCCTGGTCGACTTCATGCGCACGTCCGCCGCAGCGGGTGACGTGAACTTCGCCCGCCACATCGCCGAAGGCCACGCCGACCTCTACCTGCGCGACGTCGAGCACGTCACCGCACACCGCCCGCTCTGGGACCGGATCGTCGTCGGCTGACCCGGGCTCAGCCCACCACCAGGCGTTCCACGCCGTCCAGCAGCCGGGCGAGGCCGAACTCGAAGTCGTACTCCTGGGAGTCCGCGGTGTCGGCCGGGTCGAACGTGCCCGCGTCGACCACGCGGCGCAGCGCCGGGTGGCGCTCGGCGTCGACCAGCTTGTCCAGCAGCGCCCCGTACGCCTGCTCGGCCTCGGCCGACACCCCGATCGCGAACCTCGCCTGACCGACCACGAACCCGGTGCACAGCAGCAGCACCGACATCCGGTCGCCCGGCGACAGCGGCGTCTCCTCCAGCACGCGCAGGCCCCGGTCCATCCAGATGAGCTGGTTCGGGGTGGTCGGTGGCCGGTCGGTGGAGATCTGGAGCATCCACGGGTGCCTGCGCAGCAGCGCCAGGTGCTCGCGGCACCACCGCGCCATGCCCGCGCGCCACCCGTCGCACGGCTCGGCGAGGCTCGCGGGCGGTTCGGCGACGGCGTTCAGGACCAGCAGCAGCAGCTCGTCCTTGTTCCGCACGTGCCGGTATAGGGACATGGTGGTGAAGCCGAGCCGTTCGGCGACCCGGGCCATGGACACGGCGGCCAGCCCGTCGGCGTCGGCCAGTTCGATCGCGGCCCGCACGATGCGGCGGACGCTCAGCCCCGGCCTCGGCTCGTGGTCGAGCCGTTCCCACACCGATTCGCCCATGTCCTCGCATCCGTGCTCGTCGCAGGCTTGCAGTCTAGTCGAGTGTACGAGCTACACTTGGTGTATGACATACACAATCGAGGCGGCGGGGCTGCGCCGGTCGTACCGCGGGCACACCGTGCTCACCGGCCTCGACCTGGGCATACGCCGGGGCGAGGTATTCGCGCTGCTGGGCCCGAACGGGGCGGGCAAGACGACTACCGTGCGCATCCTGGCCACCCTCCTCCGGCCGGACGGCGGCACGGCGCGGGTCGCCGGGCACGACGTCGTCCGCGAGCCGAAGCGGGTGCGTGCGGCGATCAGCCTCACCGGCCAGTACGCGGCGGTGGACGAGCTGCTCACCGGCCGGGAGAACCTGGTGATGATGGGCAGGCTCCGCCGGCTGGGCAGGCAGACCCGGGCCCGGGCCGACGAGCTGCTGGAGCGGTTCGGCCTGGCGGACGCGGCCGGTCGGCGGGTCGCGACCTACTCGGGCGGGATGCGTCGCCGGCTGGACCTGGCGGTGAGCCTGGTGTCCCGGCCCGAGGTGCTGTTCCTGGACGAGCCCACGACCGGCCTGGATCCCCGAAGCTGCAGGGATGTGTGGGACGCCGTGGCCGACCTCGCCCGGAGCGGTGTGACGGTGCTGCTCACCACCCAGTACCTGGAGGAGGCGGACCGGCTGGCCGACCGGATCGCCGTGCTGCACCGGGGTTCCGTCGTCGCGGAGGGCACGCCCGCCGAGCTCAAGTCCGGGGTGGAGACGGTCGAGTTGTTCTTCCCCGACCCGGTCGCGCTCACGGACGCGTCGAACGCCCTGGCCGGTCTGCCGGACCAGGAGAAGCTCAGCCTGCGGGTGCCCGGTGACGGCAGCGCCCGGCACGTGCGGGAGGTGCTGGACCTGATGGAGCGGCGCGGCATCCCGGTGGACCGGCTGGACCTGCACCGGCCGACGCTGGACGAGGTGTTCCTGTCGCTGACCGAGCGCGCGCCCGAGGAGGCCGGCCGTGTTGCGTGACTCGATGGTGTTCATCGGCCGGGGGCTGAGGCACAGCGTGCGCAGTGTGGACGCGTTGCTGGTCGCGGTGTTCCTGCCGGTGGCGATCCTGCTGCTGTTCGTCTACGTGTTCGGCGGCGCGATCGCTGTCGGCACCCGGTACATCGACTACGTGGTGCCGGGGATCATCCTGCTGTGCGCGGGCTACGGCGCGGCGGGCACGGCGGTGGGTGTGAACACGGACATGACGAACGGCGTGATCGACCGGTTCCGGTCGCTGCCGATCGCCGGCTCGGCGGTGTTGACCGGGCACGTGGTGGCGAGCGTGGTGCGCAACCTGGTGTCCACGTCCCTGGTGCTGGTGGTGGCGCTGCTGATCGGGTTCCGGCCGGTCGGCGGGCCGCTCGCGTGGCTGGGTGTGGTGGGGGTGCTGCTGCTGTTCATGGCGGGGGTGTCGTGGCTGGCGGCGTGTTTCGGGCTGCTCGCGCGCAGTCCGGAGGCGGCGGGCGCGTTCTCCTTCGTGATCATGTTCCTGCCGTACCTGAGCAGCGCGTTCGTGCCCACGGAGACGATGCCGGCGGCGTTGCGCGGTATCGCGGACAACCAGCCGGTGACACCGGTCATCGAGACGTTGCGGGGGTTGCTGATGGGCGGTCCGGTGGGCGACAGCGGGGTGCTCGCCGTGCTGTGGTGCGCGGGTTTCGTGGTGGTGGGCGGTATCGGGACGGCCCTGTTGTTCCGCCGGCGCACCGCGCCTTTGGCATAGTTCACGGGTGGCCGAACGCAGACGGGGTACCCCGGCACCGCTGACCGACAACACCGTGCTCGACCGGGACTGGACGGTCAACGAGATCGCCGGGGAGCGGTACGAGCGCACGGCGTTCACGGACGTCGACATGGCGGACCTGGAGAACCGGGGTTCGACGTTCACCGAGTGCGTGTTCCGGGGTGTCGAGTTCAACGCCTCCACGCACACCGGGGCCGCGTTCCTGAACTGCACGTTCACCAGGTGCGAGTTCTTCGACGCCACGTTCACCGACTGCAAGCTGGTCGGCAGCATGTTCGACGGCGGGTCGTTCGACCTGCTGAAGGTGGTCGGCGGCGACTGGTCGTTCGTCGGGATGCCGGGCCTGGACCTGCGGCGTGCGTCGTTCCAGCGGGTGCGGATGCACGACGTGGACCTGACCGGCGCGCGTTGCCAGGGGGCGGAGTTCGCGGGCGTCGACCTGACGGACGCGTGGCTGCACAGCGCCGACTTCACCAAGGCGGACCTGCGCGGCTCGGACCTGGCCGGCATCGACCCGACCACGGTCAAGCTGACCGGTGCCCGGATCGAGCCGGAACAGGCCATCACCATCGCCCTGGCCTTGGGCCTGCGCATCGGCTGAGTCCGGGGTCGCCGGGACCTCCCGGACGGGCTCACCCGGCTCCGCTACCGCCCGTACAGGCCGGACGGGACGTCGTCGGTGAAGTACTCGGCGACCAGCCGGGTCGCCGTGGTCAGCGGCAGCGGTTTCCCGTCCGGCTTCAGCGCTTCCCGGATCAGCGGGGTGTGGCCGGGGTGCGCGCCGAGCGCGACGATGACCTCCGCCACGTGCTCGACGTCCACGACGCCGTCCGCCGCCGCGCCGCACTCGCGGACCGCCACCGCGTCCGCCGCGCCGATCCGGCACCCCAGGTCGGTGGAGCGCAGGTCGGTGGAGCCCAGTGCGTCCAGGAACCGCGCCTTGGTGACGTGCCCGTCGTCACCGCAGTTCGCCAGCAGGAACAGCCACAACATCTCGTACCCGGCCCGGATCCGTTCCGCGCCGACCGAGCCGGGCGGAATGCCGAACCGCCGCACGAGCCGTTCCGCGAGGCCCGCGAAATCCCGTTCCCGGACGATTCCGTCGCCGTTCGCGTCGAACATGTCGAATCGTTTCGCGTGTTTCGTGCGCAACCGCGCCAAGTCGTCCACCGCAGGTCCTCCCCACAGGACAAGGACGCTCCGTCGCACCACAGATACCTGGCCTGAGCCACCCGCGTTACCTGATTGAGTGAATCTCGCGACACCGGATCGCGCGGCCGGGAGCAGCCGTCAGCGTCGGAATTCCCTGATAGGAGGCGTTCCGTGGCCCCGCTGACGTGCCGTCCGCGCGTTCCGGGTCCGGCGGTCAGGCCCGCATCACGGTGGCGATCGGGATGCGGGCGGCACGCACCGCGGGGATCAGGCCGCCCAGCACACCGGCCACCAGGCCCGCGATGACACCGGCCACCCCGGCCTGCCACGGGAACTCGACGCCTTGCAGCGACGGGAACCGCGACCCGAACATGCTGCCCGCGAACTGCAACCCGACCACGCCCACGCCGATCGCGGCCCCGGCCGTGAGCAGACCCGTCAGCAGCGTCTCCGCCAGCACGATGCCCGCCAACAGCAGGCGCGGTGTGCCGACGGCCCGGCGCAGCGCGAACTCCTCGACCCGCTCCCCCACCGTCGCCAGGCCCACGTTGAGGATGCCCGCGACACCGATCAGCAGCACCAGCGCCGCCATGCCGAGGAAGATCAGCTTCATCAGGCGCAGTTCGGTCGACATGCGCTCCAGGTTGTTCACCGTGTTGACGTGGATCCGGTCCGTCGGCGTACCGCTCGCGACGAGCCGGGCCTTCAGCGTGTGCTCCACCTCGTAGGCATTGGGGGACAACATGATCTGCAAGCTGGAACCACCGTGCCCGGTACCGATTTCGGACAAGGCTTTCGTGGGCATCCAGTTCAGCAGTTCGTCGGACCGCGCGTAGGCGGCGGGCGCGTAGTTGCCGTCCTCCACCACGCCGATGATGCGCGGGGTCGCGTTGACGGTGGCGCCCTGTAGGCGCATCTCGCCCGGCACCCGGTAGCGCTGGAACGCTTCGGCCGCCTTCTTGTTCAGCACCAGCCGGGGCGACAGCGACGGCTCACCGCCGAAGTCCAGCCACTGCCCCGAATCCAGCCGGTACGGCCGGAACGCGCGCACGTCGCCGGTCATCCCGGTCAGGGTGAGTTCCACCGCCTGCCCGGCCGGGGGGACGTCGCCGACGTCCACGTCGGGCAGCGGGTAGCAGCCGCTCATGTCGCACGTCATGCGCTGCCCGCGCGCGTTGGGCTGGTCGAGCGGTCCGCCACCCTCGTTGACCGGCCGCACGCCGGGTTCGCCGATGATGGCCTGCACATCGGTCAGCGCCACCGCGTCGGACCGGCCCGCGAGGACCTCCAGCGAGGTCTCGACGGCTTTGCCCTGCGGCTGGAGGTACATCACCCGGGTGCCGTCCTTGCCCGAGGACAGCTCGATGTCCGCCAGCATCGCGCGGTTCGCGATCTCCGCGCCCGCCTGCACCACCACGACCGCGAGCACACCCATGAACAGGCTGATCATGGACAGGAACGTGCGCAGCTTCCGCGCCCGGATCCCCTGCCCACCGATGATCAGCGACGACCGCAGCCGCCCGGACAGCCGGATCACACGACCACCCGCTCGGCGGTCGGGTGCAGCACGCCGTCCGACAGCGTCAACACCTGCTTCATCTTCGCCGCGTGGTCCCGGTCGTGCGTCACCAGCACCAGCCCGCAGCCCTGGTCCGTGGCCGAGCGCAGCACCTCCACCACCAGGTTCCCGGTCTCGGTGTCCAGCGCGCCGGTCGGCTCGTCCGCGAGCAGCACCCTGGGTTCCCGCACCAGGGCCCGCGCGATCGCCACCCGCTGCTGCTCGCCACCGGACAGCCGGGGCGGCTTGTGCTTGGCCAGGTGCGCGATGCCGACCCGGTCCAGCGCGGCCAGGACTTTGGCCTTGCGCTTGCGGCGCGGCAGCCAGCCCTGGCCGTTGACCAGCGCCATCGCCACGTTCTGCGCGGCCGTCAAGTGCTTGAGGAGGAAGAACCGCTGGAACACGAACCCGAACTCGGCGCTGCGCAGGGCTGCTGCCTTCCGTTCCGGATAGCGCGTGATGTCCCGTTCTCCCAGGAGGTATTCACCCGAGTCGGCCCGGTCGAACAGCCCGATGACGCTCAGCAGCGTGCTCTTCCCGGACCCGGACCGGCCGAGGATGGCGATGCTGTCTCCACTGTGGACGGTCAGGTCGACGCCGTCCAGGATCGTGCGCGGCTCTTCCTGTCCTTTGAGGACTTTCGTGATTCCGGTGAGCCGGATCAGCGGCGTCATTTCGAGCCCGCCTCGGGCCGGCCCTGACCGGGCGGCGCGGGAGGCAGGTCGGGACCGGGCACGGCAAGCGTCTCCTCGCCGGTCAGGCCCTCCTTGATTTCCACGACCTTGCCGTCGGTGAGCCCGAGCACGACGTCCTTGGTCTGCCGGGAGCCGTCCGCCCCCATGACGTCGACCTTCCCCTTACCCTGCCCACCCGCGACCGCTTCCACCGGTACGACGAGGGCGTTCTGCGAGCTGGCCGTGACGACTTCCAGCGTCGCGGACGCGCCGTTGATCAGCTTCACGTCGTCCGGGGCGGTGCACACCAGCCGCAGCCCGGTCGGGTCCGAGGACCCCTTGGGCTGGTTGGGCGCCTGCGGTGACGTCGGCTTGCCGCCGTTCGGCTGCTCGCCTTCCTTCGGCTGTTCCGGCTCCTGCGGCGGCGGAGGTGCGGGCACGGTGCCGGCGGGGAGCGCGGCGATCGTGCCGAGCAACGCGCAGTCGAACGGCCCGGGCCCGTTCTTGATCTGGGCGCGGATGGTGCCGGACACCGCGTCGGAGATCTGGTAGGCCTGCTCGCCGTTGATGTCGGCGACGATCCCGTAGCCGGCGTACTTGGCGGAGGCGATGGGCATCCCGGCGGTGACGTTGGCCCGGTCGTCCACCAGCCGCCCGCCGAACGTTGCGCCGGCGGGCACTTCGACGTGGTTGGGTTCGCCGTCGACCCACACCGTGGCGATCCGGGTCGGCTTGGTGGGCGTGCTCTTGGCTTCGGGCACGTCGAAGTAGCGGACCTGCCCGGCGACCGGCGAGGTCAGCCCGAAGACCGGGTTCATGGTGACCTTGCCGGTGAGGCTGACCTTGTTCGACAGGTCCTGCCGTGACGGTTTGGCCGTGGTCATCGTCGTGCCACGCGGCGCGAACTCGGGATTCACCGCCTCCGACGGCCCGGGCGAACAACCTTGCACGACAGCCAGTACCAAGACCAGCCCGAACCCACGCAACAGCACCGATGGCGACACCGGTTTCCCCCCAACCACATCACATGTCGGTTTGGCCAAACCTACCCAAATGACGCCACAGCCCGACACGGGGTTGCACCACACCTGAAAGATTTTCCCTTCCCGCTGGTAGTCCAGGTTGCTCCGGCCGACCCTCGGCTCTCCGGCCGTCCGACGTTCCCCCAATCGCGCGCCCCTGCTCGCGCCCCCATCCGTCCCGCCATTCATGACCGGTGGTGGCCCGCAACCCCCGTCCGAAGCACCTCCTACCCGTTCCACGGAAGCACCGGCCCCTGACTGGCGTAGTGCTCCTCGCGCCCCTCCAACCACTCGACCAACCGCTCCAGGTGGTCGGGCAACGAGTGGAGGCCCCAGTCGGCAGGTGCCCCGGCCACCGATCCTTATGCGGAACGGCCAAGCCGGGTGGAAACACACGTAGTGCATCCCCTCAAACACCCCGTAGGAAGCCCGACCAGCCCACACACCCCGACCACAACGCCGACACTTCAACTCCCCCAATCGAACACATCCCCACCCCTCATCCCATCCTCACCCCGTCGACTCCGCTCACACTCATCGCTGTCCATGACTGTCGGTCCCCCGACGTATGATCAGGTAGAACCACTCTCAACTCCATATCGCCACTCCATATCGCCGCCAACCCACCCCCCACTTCCACCAGTTCAGCCATTTCATCCAACAGTCACCGAATGAGGTGAACCCGACGAAAGCCAGGCACTTTTCAGAGCTCCCATTCGTTGCCGGAGAAAAACACAGCGCGGCGGCCCGGCGGCGACCCACCCCAACCCACCACTCGACCCACCACCCAACCCAATAGCCCTCAAGCCCACCACCAACCACCCCACTCAAGGACCTGACACCCACGACCCCAGTCCCGCTCACACCCCACGTCCCGCCCCATGCAAGGGAGTCGCTTCCATGCTCGCCACACCGAGACCCGGCCAGCCACTGCCCTCGCCCACCCCGATCACCTCTCGGCTCTCGGCTCTCGGCTCTCGGCTCTCGGCCAGGCTGGCTGGCTGGCTGCACCAGACTGGCTGCCGTCGGAGACGCCAACGGCCATTGACCAGGCACGACGCTGGCACCGGACGATCGTTGAGCCGATGACCGGCCGCTCGCACCAACTGGCGGACTTCACGCCAGCCGCCGACTTCCTGCCGACTGCCGGCCTCACGGACTATCGGCTTCGCGCCGGCTGTCGGCTTCGCGCCAAGCCGTGGCTCGTGTTGGCGACCGGCTTCGCGATCCGCTCACGACGTGAGGGGTATCAGAGATCGGAGTGGGAATGCGGTTGGCGAAGTGGGAGTAGCGCGGGCCGGCAAATGCGGGGACGGGTCCGATACCCCGCGCCCCTCGCGCATGGCTACCCCTTGCGCATGGCTGGTTAGTGCCTGGAGAGAGGCCGGTGAGGCTTCAGGTGCGAATTCGGCTGGGCATCAGGCGGCGTGGCGGAGGGATTGGACGAGGTGGTTCAGGGCTGGTTCGGCGGTGGGGGAATCC
Organism: uncultured Saccharothrix sp.; assembly: GCA_965995405.1. Lineage (GTDB taxonomy): Bacteria > Actinomycetota > Actinomycetes > Mycobacteriales > Pseudonocardiaceae > Actinosynnema. The sequence goes on along the minus strand of CBHFOL010000003.1, from coordinate 58,503 downwards.
GGGAGCGGGCTGGTTTGGCGGGCTTCGTCCAGGAGGTTGTGCCAGTGGGTGACGTCGGTTTGCAGGCGGGTTGGGGACGGGGTCGTGGGGGTGGTGGGCATGGGAGGTGTGTTCGGCTTCGGTTTTGGCTTTGATCAGGTCCGGCAGGTAGGGCGGGGCCCGGTGGGTTTCGATCAGGGTTGGCAGGTGGGATTCGACTTCGCCTGTGCACATGAGGTGTATGCCGGTCAGCAGCACCCGGAACGTGTACAGGAGGGGTTTCAGCTCGCCGGTTTTCTCGAACAGGCGCCATTGGGTGCGGGCGAAGCCGTGGTAGTGGTGGGCGTGCGCGGTGGTTGTGCAGGACCTGGCCAGGGATCGCAGCTCCTGGTGGGCCGGGGTCGTGTGGGCGATCAGCGGGGACATCAGCTGTTCCAGCACGTAGCCGTTGGGGCGTAGGAGCAGGCGGGCGAATTTCAGGACGTCGTGGGTCACCAGGTCCAGCTCCACGCCGTCGCGCACCCACATCCGCTGCAACGTCTCCGGGCCCGGGCGCAGGCCGATGACCTCGGCCAGCGGCAGGATGTGCACGCCGCGCAGGTCTACGTCCGAATCCCTCGACGGGAAGCCATACAGATGGGCACCTGACACGGTGGCGAACACGAGCGGATTCGGTTGTTCTGCTATCACGGTCGACAGGTCCGGGACGTCGTAGCTCATGCGCGGCGCGGCTCTCCAGGTTCCGTCTACGTACCGACATCAGCCACTGCTCCACCGCGACCCGGTCCGGGTGCGGCGGCAAGGGGCCGGCGGCTGTCCTGATCGTCAGGCGCAGGCTGTCCACCCACGCCCGCACCTCGGGCCATTCGACTTCACCCCTGCGCACGGCCAGCAGCCGTTCGCGGTACGGCGTCGCGTCGATCGACAGGACGCCTGTACGCACTAGAGAGCTGCAAATCAGCAGCAGGCGCACGGCGTGCATGACCTGCTTCCACTTCGTGCCCGGCAACGGCGCACCGGGCACCGCATTCGCGACGGGCACCGCATTCGCGGGAGTGGCGCGGGAGAGTTGGGCGCTGGTGGCGTGGGTGTAGCTGTGGACGGCGCGCAGCGACAGGAACGACGGCAGCAGGTCGCGCAGCTCCGCGCCGAGGTCCGCACGCACCTCGATCTCCGGTGAGGCCGGCACTTCCAACGCCGTGGGGTTGGACTTCAGCGCCAGCTCGCAGAAGCGCTCGACCTCCCAGTTCAGCTCCTCGGCGCGCGGACCCTCTCGACTCGTCTCCGGCTTGTCGAAACGCCAGAACTCCTCCGTGGGCACGACGAAAACACCCCGTCTGTCCACATCGGACTCCGGGGTGGCCAACCCGTAGGCGTGCGATCCGACGACCGCCGAGAGCACCAGCACACAGGGCAGTCTGACGCACGACCGACCCGGCGAGCGCATGGTTTTCCGCCGGGGGTCCGCAAGCAAAGCCGAGCGCAAGCGAAGCGAGCGCAGCCAAGCCGAGCGTGCGGACCCCGAGCGCAGGTCCCGGGCGTGATGCCGAGTCGTGGTGCAAAAAGTGCAACCCGGACGGGACCTGAAGCAACCTGGCCCGAGGCAGCGGCTAGGACTGCGCGACGGAGATGTTCACCATCCAGGGGATGCCGAACCGGTCCACGCACGCGCCGAACTCGTCACCCCACATCTGCTTCTCCAGCGGCACCGTCACCTGCCCGCCCTCGGACAGCTTCTCCCAATACCCACGCAGTTCGTCACCATCGTCCCCACTCAGGCTGATCGTGATGTTGTCGCCGGGGTTGTGCGGCATCCCGGGCGGCGTGTCCGCGCCCATCAGCGTGTAACCGCTGCCCGTCTCCAACATGCCGTGCATGATCTTGTCGGCTTCGGGTGCGTCCGGCTGCCCGAAAGCGCCGTAGGTGTTCACCGTCAGATCCCCACCGAACACACTCTGGTAGAACTCCATCGCCTCGCGGGCGTTGCCGGCGAAGCTGATGTACGGGTTGAGTCGAGAGGCCACCGGGTTCCTCCTTGGGTAGGGTCACATCGTCGCAAGACATCCCGGGCACCGCGACTCAACCGTCCCCTGCCAGGTCGGCCGCCACCTCGGCCGCCGACCGCCCGGTGAGCCGGGCGAACCTGGCGACGGCGAGCCGCGCCAACTGGGTCGACTGCACGGCCAGCACCCGTCGCATACCCTCCTCGGCCCGCCCGTCCAGGACGGACGCCGCGAGCCGCGCCAACTCCTCCGCCCGACGGGCGATGCGCACGTCCCCGTCGTCGCCGCCGAGCGGGAACCGGTGGGACGGCGGCAGGTCCACCCGCTCCCCCAGCACCTTGCGGTAAACGGCGCGTTCGAGGGCGTCGAGGGACTGACCGGCACACGCCGGCCACAGCTCGACCTCGGCCACCGGGTCGAGCACGAGCGCCATCCGCGCCCGCACGGTGGGACCCAGGGGCGTGTCGGCCCGTCCGATGTAGAGCGCCTCGCCGTCCGGCCCGTACAGGACGTAGCAGCCGGCCTCCGCGTCACCCCACGGCCGCCCCATTCCATCCCGCGCGGACAGTCCCCGGTCCAGCAGGGACCGGACCGGGCGGGGGTGCAGCACGGCCTGCTGCCATCTGCGCCGCCAACGGGCCACCTCTTCGTCGTGCCTGCGGTCGTCGCCACCGTCGCGGTGGCGGAGCAGGGCGCGTACGAACGCCTGCACGAAGCCGGCTTTGGGCATCCGCTTGCCGTTGAGCACTTCGCTGACGGTGGCGGGCGGCAGCGCGTGCTCGGGTGCGAGCTCGCGAATCCGAGCGTAGCTCGGTTTGCCGCATTCGACGTGAAGCGTTCGCAGGCTCTCCGCGAACTCGTGGACGGACACGCCGCTTCCTTTCCGGGGTCGGTCGGTACAACAGATCAACTGTCCGGCGGCCGAAAAGATTCGAATGTTCCGCGGGACCGGACCACCGGCCCGTCCGGTTCGTTCGGGTCCATTCGGGTACGTTCGGCGGCAAGCACGTCCGATGACCCTCTGTGAGCGGTCCACACATACCTCTACCTGCGGAGTTAACCGCACGTTGCGGGTTTGTACACAGCCAAGCACCAGCCCTGTGCTCCGTTCAGGGGAATCTGGTCACGGCCTATCGGCGTCCCACCCATTGGTCGCCGTTTGACACCCCCGAGGGCCGCCGAGACCATTCCGGCCATTCGCCGCGCCCATTTCCAACGTATTTCGGCAACGAGGGGTGTGCATGTTGTCCAACTCGCCGCGAAGGCGAAAAATCCTGATCAGCGCGGTGGCGGCGGTACTCGCCGCCGCGGCGGTGACCTACCCGGGAGGGAGCACCGAGGCGTACGCCGACGTGCGTACGACGACCGACAGCACGACCGCGTCGGACGGCAAGCAGTACTGGGTGAAGAACCACCTGGTCGGCGATGTCGCGGCGGCCGGCGAGGGGCGCAAGAAGTGGCTGCTGGTGTGGGCCGGTGACGAGAACATCGCCGACACGCTGGTGAAGGACGTCAAGAACCTGCCCGGTTCGCTGACCGGTGGGCTCGGCAAGGTCGTGAACGCCTTGCCCGGCCCCGATTTCCTCGCGGTCATCGACGCCACCGAAGGCTCGCCGTCCTACGGCAAGGTGGTGAACACCGCGACCGTCGGTCCGCTGGTGGAGAACGAGCCGCACCACATGCAATACGTGTGGCACAAGGGTGACACGGTCTACGCGGGCGCGCTGTTCGCCGCCGCGACGTACGCGTTCGACGTGGCGGCACTGCCCGAGCTGAAGCTCAAGGGCATCAGCCTGCCGACGAACACGCTGGGCGGTTCGGTGCCGGACGCGTACTGGACGCTGAAGGACGGCACCGCGTACGGCACCTACATGGGCGGCCCGGTGGTGCCCGGACCGTACGTGTACGCGAACGGGCAATCCGTGGTGGGCAACGGTTTCGCGGGCAGCCCGGGTGCGCTGATCCGGTTCGACCGGACCGGCAAGGTGCTGTCGCAGACGTCGGCGGCCACACCGCAGGGCGACAACGCGAAGCTGTGCGCGAACCTGCCGCAGCTGTCCGCGCCGACGTGTGCCAACCCGCATGGCATCCAGGCCCGCGAGGACCTGAACACGTTGGTGACCAGTGACTACGCGGAGCCGCGCAACATCATCCTGGACCCGGTGAAGCAGCCGTCGCCGTACCTGCGCCGGCCGACCGTGCGGACGTGGGACATCACCGAACGGGACAACCCGAAGCTGCGCGCGGTGTCCTATCTCCAGGACGGTCCCCGGGCCGATCCGGCGGACCCGCTGCACGCGGAGAGCCGGGCGGTCATGGAGACCACGGTCACGAACCTGCCGAACCACAAGGGCGCGTTCGCGCAGACCATGCAGGGCGGTGCGGTGCACTACACGCCGGACATCACCGCGGCCGAGCCGCACTGGTACGAGGTGTTCGACGACGGGGCCGCGAACAAGGCGATCTTCGCGGGCAACGACAGCAATGGCGGCGGGTCGAACGGCGGTTGGATCCAGACCAGCCCGGACGACAAGTACCTGTACCGGGCGATTTCCGGACGGGGCAAGGGCGCGCTGGGTCCGAACGACCCCGGCACGACCGGCGGCGTGTACGTGCTGGACATCCAGAAGCTGCTGGCGGCCGGCACGGACTTCCAGTGCCGGATCGACACCCTGGCCGAGGCGCAGAACGGCGGCGCGGAGGCGGACTGCCCGACGGTGGCCGGCGCCGCGCCGATCAACCCCGGCCAGTCGGCGGCGGGCCCGCACTGGGGCGCGTACGACAACTTCGAACTGGGCGAGGACGGCTTCTACTACGAAACCACGTCCCCGCAACGGATCGCGGTGTCGAACTACTTCGTGGCGCGGTCCGGTCTGGACGGCGACCACAAGGTGAACGTGCTCAAGATCGGTCCGGACGGCAAGCTCGCCGTGGACACGTCGTTCAAGGACGAGTTCAGCGGGCAGGTCGGCGTCAACTTCAACCGCAAGGACTGGCCGCACGGCCCGTTCGGCAACGCCAAGCCGCACTCGGAGCTGTTCGTGGTCGCCGACGCGGATGTGAAGTGACGTGATGGAGCACCCCCACGGTGGTCTCGACGCGGTGGGCACCCCGACCTGGGCGCTGGTGCTGCGGCTGGTGTTGTTGCTGGCGACGGCTTTCGTGGCCGGCGCGGGCATCGTCCGGCCGCAGGTGGCGGCGCTGCCCCGGAACGCGGTGTGGTCGACCGCGTTCGCGTCGGCGGTGTCCGGGTCGCTCGCGGTGGTGTCGGCGGTGGCGCTGGACGTCAACGTGATCGGGGCGGCGGCGCACGTCGTGCTGGTCGCGGCGGTGCCCGCGCTGCTGGGCAGGCCGGGGCTCGCGCGCGGCGTGGCGGTCGCCCTGGTGCTGCTGCTGGTGATCGAGACCGCCGGCGGGGGTTCCGGTGTCGAGTTCGTCGTCGACACCGTGTACGTGGCCGGCGCGGTCACGTGGTTCGGGCTCTCCTTCGCCCTTCGGGGGGCGGAGGCGGGCCCGGGCCTGCGGCGGCGGCAGCTCGTGCCGGCGCTCGGGATCGCGTTGGCGCTGGCGGGCGCGGCCCGGCTGGTGACGTCCGGGATCGCGTTCGACCGGCGGGTCTACGCGACCTCGCTCGGGTTGGTGCTGGTGGCAGTCGTGCTGCTGCCGGTGGCGGCCACCCTGTTGAGGGACCGACGGTCCACCGGATGGGTGATGGTGGCGGCGTTCGTGGCGTGGAGTTCGGTCGCGGCGGTGCCACGCCCGGCGGAGCCGCCGACGCCCGGAGTCCCGGTGCTGGCGGAGGTCGTCCTTGCCGGACAACGGGTTCCGGTGCTGGTGACGCCGCACCGGCCGGGCCGCAACCTGGTGCACCTGCCCGCGAGCGCGGGTGGCGGCATCGGGGTCGACGCGGGCGGCCCGGCCGTGCCCGCCGTGCCCCGCGCGGGCGCCGAGGGCACCTGGGCGGAGGTGGATCTCCCCGTCGGGCGCGGTGAGATCGTGCTGACGTCCGGCTCCGACACGGCGGCGGTCGGCGTCGACCCGGGCGAGGAAGCCGGGCCGGCGGCAGACACCGAGTGCGCGAGCGCCGCGTTGGGCAGCCTGGTCGCGGGACGCCGGGACGTGCTGTCGTCGTGCCCGGCCGATCGACTGTCCACAGAGGATGGTGATGCGCTGCGGAAGGTGGTCGGTTTCCTGCGGGAACGGGGAACCGCGGGCATCGCGATCGCCGCCGACAACACCCCGCGCGGCACGCAGGCGGCAGCGGTGGTGCGGGCGGCGGCGGGCGCGGTCGGTCTGCGGATCGACGCGGAACCCTTGGCGGACAACGCGTTGCTGGTCGTATCCGGCTGGGACGCGGCCCATCCGGCGCTCACCGCCGCCGGCGCGCAGCAGGCGGAACGCCCGGTGTACGCGCACGGCCTGTACCTGGCACCGTGGTTGCTGACCACGCCCCTGGTCACGGCCGTGACGACGGTGTCCGTGCCGCTCGGGTTCGACCCGAGGGAACCGCTGCCGGTCGGCTACGCGGTGGCGGTCGGGAACGGGTTCGGCGGCGAGAACCCCACCCCGGCGGGTTTCGAGGCGTGGCTGGGCGGTCAGCGGAACAACGGTGGCACCAGGATCTTCGCCGCCGCGCAGGTGACCGTGATGCCCATGGGGCCGGGCGAGGCGCACGCGCCCGGTATGCCGATGAGCGAGGAACTGGCCGGCCAGTGGGTGCCGAAGGCGACCGTCGTGCCGGTCAGCGCCCTGCTCACCTGAACCCGGCCGGCCCGAACACAGCCAACCCGAACACAGTCCGCCTGACAGCAGTTCGTTCTGAGAACAGAGGAGTACTGGATGAAACGCGTCCTGTCCGTCGGATTCGCCGTGGTGCTGCTGAGCCTCGCCACGACCGGTGTCGCCAGTGCCGAAGCCGTCCCCATCTGGGTCGTGCCCGGCATCGACCTGGGCAGCGTGCTCGGCCCCACGGTCGGCGTGCCCGGCGGACTCGCGTCGGTGTTCGACCTGCTCAAGCTCATCGGCGGCTAGAAACCGTTACGCTGAAAGGAAAATCATGAAGAAGGTATCGCGTGCTCTGGTCGCGGCGACGCTCGCCGGACTGGCGTTGACCGGGGCGGCGGCCCCGGCGCTGGCCGACCCGGTGGTCGTCGACGAGCCGGACACCAGCGGACTGCACAACATCTGGACGTTCACCCCGGTCCTCGGCGTGCCCGTGCTCGGGCTCGTGCAGCAGGTGGTGAAGGCCCCCAACGGGCTCATCCCCAACTAGGTAGCACCGGCCCGGCCGTCCTGCTGAGGCGGCCGGGCCTCACCCCAAGGAGCAGCCGTGTCGCACAAACCGTTGACAGGCAACAGGTTCCTCTCCTCTCCCACCTCGTGTGCAGCACCGACGCCCCGCCCGGAGGACCCGGTGCGGGTGGTTCCGCTCGCGGTCGCCGGGGTGCTCGCGGTCGGCCTGACGTGGTACGTGTGGTCGACCTACGGCGGCAAGTCCGGTGTGTTGCCGGCGCTGGGACTCGGCCTCGGCTTGGCGTTGTTCCACTCCCGGTTCGGGTTCACGTCGGCGTGGCGGCAACTGGTCGCGGTCGGCAACGGGCAGGGCGTGCGGGCGCACAGCCTGCTGCTGGGCACCGCCGCCACGCTCGTCGCGCTGGTCGTGTCCACCGGGTCGGGCCTGTTCGGGTCCGTGCCCAAGGCGACCGCCGGTCCGCTGGGACTCGCGTTGTTCGTGGGCGCGGTGTTGTTCGCCATCGGGATGCAGCTCGGTGGCGCGTGCGCGTCCGGCACACTGTTCGCGGTCGGCTCCGGCCAGTCCGCGATCGTGTTGACGCTGGGCGGTTTCATCGCCGGGTCCGTGTTCTACACGTGGGCGTTCCCGCTGTTCAACGGGTGGCCCGCGCTACCAGGTGTGCTGCTGGCCGATCACGTCGGCTGGCTCGGGTCGTGGCTGATCACGATCGTCGCGCTGGTCGCGATCGTGGCGGTGACCAGGCTCGTGCAGGCCCGCCGCAACCCGCCGCCCGCCGATGTCGTGCCGACGGCGCGCGGCCTCGGCCGGGTGGTGCGCGGCTCGTGGCCGGTGCTGGTGGGCGCGGTCGTGCTCGGTGTGCTGGCGGGCGGGGTTTTCCTGGTGTCGGGCGGGATCTGGGGTATCACGTTCGCGTTCGCGCTGTGGGGCGCGAAGCTGCTGCAACTGGTCGGCCTGCACCCGGAGACCTGGGAGTTCTGGCAGGTCCAGGCGAACGCCAAGGCGCTCACGTCGCCGATCTGGGTGGACCGCACGAGTCTGACGAACATCGGCATCATGATCGGCGCGGCCGTCGCCGCCGCGGCGGCCGGGGTGTGGAAGATCCACAGCGAGATCCCCTGGCGCACCGCGCTCGCGGCGATCCTGGGCGGTGTGCTGATGGGTGTGGGTTCACGGCTCGCGGGCGGGTGCAACATCGGCGCCTACCTGGGCGGTATCTCCGTGGGCAGTCTGCACGGCTGGCTGTGGGGCGTGTTCGCGCTCGGCGGCACGTGGATCGGGCTGAAGCTGCGGCCGTTGTTCGGCCTGGCCAACCCGAAACCGGACGACAGCGTGTGCTGAGTCGGGCCGGTGGGCCTGGTCAGTGCAGGCAGGCGCGCACCGCCGCGCGGTAGATGTCGGCGGCGATGCCCCGGTGGCGTTCGCCGGCCTGGCTGAAGTGCTCCAGGGACACCCCGGAGTTGACCTCCAGCACTGTCGGCCGGCCGGCGACCGTCACCAGGTCCACCGTGGCGAACCGCAGTCCGAGCACGCGCATGGCGTCGAGTGCCAGCGGTTTCAGCGGTTCCGGGTCGACGTCGAGGTCTGGTCGCGCGCCGAACTTCAGGTTGTGCCGCCACTCCCCCGGCGCGATCGCCTTGCGGTAGACGAGGAGGACGTCGGTGTCGAGCACGACTAGCCGGAACTCGTCGCCGATGGGCAGGAACGGGGAGACCGTGATCGCCCGGTACCTGGTCGCCAGGTAGGTGAGGTGGTCGTGGGCCTCGGCGGCGGTCGACGCCCGCAGCACGTCCACGCCGCTGCCCTCGCGGTGCGGTTTGAGGACGGCGGGCAGGCCGGTCAGTTCGCGGACCAGGGTGACCGGGTCGGCGGGGTTCGCGGGGTTGGCAGGGTTCGCGGGGTTGGCGAAGCGGAGCAGGTGGTGCGGGACGGCGGGCAGGCCGGCGGCGGTCAGCAGTTGGCAGGTCGCCACCTTGTCGGTCGCGATCTGGGCCGACGCGTCGTTGTTGAGCGGGAAGCGCTGGCCGATGACGAGCGCGCGGCGGTCGTCGGCGACCAGCTCGGCCAGCCAGTGGTCCGAATGCCACCGCACCGTGGCCCCGGCCTCGGCGGCGGCCTGCTCGATCTGGGCGACGAAGTGTCGCAGCCCGGTCTGGGGAAAGCGCCCGTTCACCACGCGCCACAGCCAAGCACGACCACACCCGTGGTTCCCGCTCCGACCCGCCGGTCAGCCGACTGGACAGGCACTAACACGACACATGTCGCAATTGCTTAACGCGACACGTGTCGCGCCAGGATCGCACCGGCTGACACCACCACCAGGCCACACAACCGCACCGACGCTAACGCGACACGTGTCGCACCTGGCTAACGCGACACGTGTTGCGACTGGTTAACGCGACACGTGTCGCAGTCGGTTAACGCAACACGTGTCGCGTTGAACCAACCGCAGACAGGCGCTCCGGCATGGGCACCATGGGGATACCGCGACCCGGCATGATCTCCACCATGCGGATTCTCGTGGTGGGCGCGAGCGGCCTGGTGGGGCGGCACATCGTCGAACGGCTCGGGCATCGCGGTCACCAGGCCACCTCCGTCGCCCGCACCCGGCGCGACGACGTCGACCACGTGCTCGACGCCACCACGGCGTCCGTCGCCGACCTGCGGGTGCTGCTCGCGGGCCACGACGGCGTCGTGTTCGCAGCCGGCGTGGACGACCGGAACATCCCGCGCCGCCCCGCCTACCCGACCTTCCACCGGGGCAACGTGGCACCGGTGGAACGACTCCTCACCGCCGCCCGCGAGGAAGACCTGTGCCGCGCCGTCGTGCTCGGCTCCTACTACACGCACTTCCACCGCGAGCACCCGGAATGGCGCCTCACCGCACTCCACCCGTACATCCGCAGCCGGGTGGAACAGGCCCGGGCCGCACGCGAGGCCGCCGGATTCCCGGTGGCCGTGCTGGAACTGCCGTTCGTGTTCGGCCGCGCGGGCGACCGGCTGCCCAACTGGTCCGGCCCGCTGGACCGGTGGGCGCGGTCCCGGTCACCGCTGGTCGCGCCGCCCGGCGGCAGTGCCGCGACCACCACACGGCACGTCGCCGACGTGGCCGTGTCCGCGCTGGAGGAAGCATCCGGGGCGGACATCCCGGTCGGCGGCGAGAACCTGACCTGGCACGAGATGTTCGGCCGCATCGCCGCCGCGACCGGTCACCCGCGCCGCGTCCACCGACTGCACCCGGCCGTCCTGCGCGGCTCGCTGCGCCTGACCGGGTTCGTGCACATGTTGTCCGGCAAGGAATCCGGCATCGACCCCGGCCACGCGTCGCACCTGCTCGGGCGCGAACTGTTCCTCACCGACAGCGAACCGGGCGCGGTGGAGGACGCGTTGCGCGAGACGTTCAGCCCCGGTGCGCCTTGAGCAGGGCCGCCCCCTCGTGCTCCAGCCACGTCCGGAGGTCCCACAGGCCGGGGTGCAGTTCGCGCAGCGCCGGGATGTCCGCCCGCCACCCGGCGAACGACTCGGCCGCCGACAGGTCGTCCAGGTCGATCCCCACGGCCGCCAACGCCTCCGCCGGCAGCGGTTCCGTGTTCAGCGGTTCGCCCAACGCCGCGCTGAACGCGGCCACGAGTTCGGCCTTCGGCACCTCGTCGCCGGCGATCTCCAGCACCTGCCCGACGTAGCGGTCCGGGTCGCCGAACGCCAGCGCGGCGAACACCCCGATGTCCCGCACGGCGATCAACTGCACCTTGGCGGTGGCGGGCACCATCCGGATCAGCGCCACCTCGCCGAACACACCCATCCTCGGCGTGGCGTGGTTCTCCATGAACATCACCGGCCGCAGCACGGTCGTCGGCAGGTCCAGGCCCCGGATGTGCTCTTCGATCTGCCACTTGGTGTTCCAGTGCGAGATGCCGGTGTCCCGGTCGGCACCGCCCACCGACGTGTACACGAGGTGCCGCACGCCGGCGGCGACCGCCGCGTCGGCCACGTTGACCCCCATCCGGACCTCGGGCACCGCGTAGTCCGGCGCGGTGCTCGCGGGCTGCACGCTGAACACGCCGTACGCGCCCTCGGCGGCCCGGGTCAGCGCGTCGAGGTCCAGCATGTCGCCCCGCACCAGGGCCGCACCCGCTTCGGCCAGTGCACGCGCCCGCGGGTGGTCCGGGTCGCGCACGAACGCCCGGACGTCCCACCCGTCGGCGAGCAACTGCCGGGCTGCCGCGCCCCCTTGCTGTCCGGTCGCACCGGTCACCAACACGATCTCGGCCATCACGACACCCCTCGGCTAGTCTGAGCAATACGGAGCACCGCTCCGAAAGATACGGAGCACCGCTCCGCTTTGTCAACGCCCCGTCGATGGAGGTTCCGCAGTGCCCGCCGACCGCCCCCGCGCCGACGCCCGCCGCAACCACGACCTGATCGTGTCGGTGGCCGCCGAGGCGTTCGCCGAACACGGCATCGACGCGTCCCTGCGCGACATCGCCCGCCGCGCGGGCATCGGCATCGGCACCCTCTACCGGCACTTCCCGACCCGCGAGGCCCTGCTGGAAGCCCTGTTGCGACAACGGTTCGACGTGCTGCGGGACAAGGCCGAAGCCCTGGCCGACACCCCGCCCGCCGAAGCGCTGCCGACCTGGCTGACCGAGTTCGCCACCCGCTCGACCACCTACCGGGGCCTGCCCGAGTCGGTGCTGGACGCGCTGCGCGACGAGAGCTCGGACCTGCACGCCTCGTGCGCCGCGATGCGCGCGGCGGCCACCCGACTGCTCACCCGGGCCCAGGAAGCCGACGTCGTGGCAGGTGACGTGACGGCGGAGGAACTGCTGATCCTGGCGGCCGGCGTGGCCTGGGGAAGCGAACGCTCGGCGATCCCGGTGGAACGCCTGCTCGACCTCGCACTGAACGGCCTGACTGAACGAAAGAACCACCCAAAGACAACTGCCGATCACACGCCGTAGATATAGATGGCGGAGCGCGACCGAAGTCACGAAGCGAATCGACTGAAATTGCGTGTCCACCCCGGCACCCAATGTCTAGTATCCCCGCATGTCTTTATCCGGCAAACCCGAAACCGCAGAAATGCGGAGACCGCCCCGGAAGGAGCAGACACGCCCCCCGGATGGAGCGAACCCGTTCGGCGGTTCACATTCGACCGCTGGTACGGTACCCTCTCCGGCCGCCGCCAGGCGGCGGGCTAATCCTGCCAATTGGAGGCCCAAGTGAAGGCGAGTCCGCCACCGTATGTGGGATCACGTCCGCTGGCGCTGAGTTCGATGCGCCTGCGGACGTTGGCGTCGATCCAGTCCCCGGTACTCGACGCCGCACTTCGGCGGACTGTCGAGCAGGTCCGTGACCAGCAGCTTTCCGACCAGATCCAAGGTCAACGTGACTAGCAACCCGGTCGCCCCCCCGAACCTCGCGGCACTGGGCGGCACGACACTGTCCGTCGAGGTGTTCCGCGAGATCTGTGCCGGTCCGGTCGGCACCGCCGCGATGGGCGCGTTGCGCGACGCGGAGAACGCCAAACGCAAGCAGCTGCTGCTGGCATTCGCACGGAGAATGCGCGACGGTCCGGGCGGCGCATTCCCGACGGATTTCACCGAAGCCTGGGAACTGCTCCTCCGGGTCGAGGACGAGGCACCGGAAACGGTGGATGAAATCGTCATGTTCCCGACCGTCGGATTGTGGCTGGAACGTGCCGTCGACAAGATCCTCGACGAATTCCCGGACACCCCGGCGAATCGCGCGGAAATCGGCGTCGTGCACGCGGTCGCGGCGGCTGCGGCCGTCCGGGCCGGCCTCGACTGCGCGATCCGGGTGCCGGTCGCGCACGGCGTCGTCAGCCTGCCCACCGTGGGCCAGTTCGACGTGCCGGTGGCCGACACCGTCGACTTCGTGCTGCTCGCGGTCACCGGCTCGCGGCTGACGCTCAGCCATGCCGGGACCACCCTGGCCACGCGGGACGGCACCGCGTTCCGCGCGGCGCGCCGGCACCGCTCGGCGGCGGCCGGGGTCGAGCTCACCGTGGTGTTCGACGACGCGGATCCGCACCGGGCGTTCACCGACGCCACCGCGATGCCGGATCCGCTGGGCGACGCCGAGTTCGCGCGCTGGTGCGCACAACTGGACGACGCGTGGTCCATACTGGTCGACTGGCACCCCGGTTACGCCGGCGAGTTGACCGAAGGACTTCTCAGCCTGGTGCCGCTGACCCAGGAGGGCCAGTTGGTGGGGGCCTCCTCGGCGGCGGCGTTCGGCGCGATCGCGATGTGCGAGAAACCCTCGGCCGACGATCTCGCCGACGCGCTCGTGCACGAACTCCAGCACTCCAAGCTGAATGCTGTTTTCGAACTCGTGTGTCTGCACGAGCCCGACGAGCAGCGGCACTTCTACGCGCCGTGGCGGGACGATCCCCGGCCGCTCGCGGGTGTCCTGCACGGCGTGTACGCATTCGCGTCCGTGGTCGAGTTCTGGCGATCACGGCGGCGGCTCGTACCGGCCGATCACGCGGACAAGGCGGATTTCGCGTTCGTACTGCGAGCCCTCCAGCTCAGGTCCGTCATCACGGACCTCACCGCAACGGCACGGCTCAACGAGTGGGGACGGGAGTTCCTCGCGCTGCTGTCCGATCGCCTCGCCGCCTGCGAGGCGGACCTGACGCCCGCCGACCGGTCCGGCCCCGTCGCGGACCTCGTCGCCGACCACCGGGCGTTCTGGCGGCTCAGGCACGTCGAGCCGGACGCGGACGACATCACCGCGCTGGCCGACGCGTGGCTGGCCGGCGACCCCGTGCCGGTTCAGGGCGTGCGGCACGAGGTGACGCACTGCCACGTTCCGGGCACATCGGACCGGGCGGAACCGCTCCGGACCCGCGCGCTCGACCCGTCCGCCGCGCCGACCCCGGTGGACGAGGCAGACCTGGCCTACCTCACGGGCGACCTCGACCAGGCCGCCCGCGCCTACCTGAAGCGGTTGGACGCCGACCCGGCGGACGACCAGGCATGGGCCGGCCTCGCGCTGTCGCTGGACGACGAAGTCCTGCGGCAGACGCCCGAGGTGGTGCGCGCGCTGCACCACGAACTGTCGGCGCGCACCGGCAGCCACCCGGACCCGCTCCGGCTGTGCGGGTGGCTGGCCGGCTGATGTTCAGAGTTGCAGTGTGTCCATATCGCAGTTGGCTCTGACCAGTTTGGTGGCCAGGACGGTCGTGGGGTGCTGCTCGCCCAGCACGCGGCGCAGCCCCTCGACCGTCCTGGCCTGGAGCACCGCCGACTCCTCCGGGGACCCCAGGTTGCGCAGGTCGATGGCCAGGTTCAGCCCGACGGCCAGCGTGGTCGGGTGGTCCACGCCGAGCACCTCGGTCGACCGGGCGAGGGTCTCCTCGTCCAGTTCCCGCGCCTGCGCCCAGTCGCCGAGCGACGCCAGGTCGCTGGCCAGGTTGGTCGCACTGACCAGCGCGAACGGGTGGTCGGGGCGGAAGAGCCGGTGCAGTGTCGCGGTGACCTGACGGTTCAGGTCGGCCGCCCGCTCCACCTGGCCGACCAGCCGGTAGCAGACCGCGAGGTTGGTCGCCGCGATCAGGGTGTGCGGGTGCTCCTCCTTCTGGATCTCGGAGAACAGCAGGTGGCTGCGTTCGGCCCTCTCCAGCGCGCCTTCGATGTCGTCCAGGTGCCGCAGGTCCACCGAGACCGTCATCAACGACGTGATGGAGTCCAGGTGTCGCTCGCCGTAGCGGCGGCGATACCGGTTGTAGCAGTCCTGCGCGAGCCGCAGCGCGCCCTCGTGGTCACCCACCCGGCAGCGGGACACCGCCAGGTTGCGGCTGGTGCCGATGGTGTGCGGGTGGTCCTCGCCGAACAGCTCCCGCTGCCGGAGGAGGGTGGCCTCCTGCATCACCTTGGCCTGCTCGTAGTTGCCCAGCTCGCGCAGGTCGGTCGCCAGACCGGTCTGCGACCGCAACGTCCACAGGTGGTCCGAGCCGACCACGGCGACCCGGCGTTCCAGCGTCTCCTCGTCCAGCGCGTACGCCCGGTCGAACGCACCCATCTGCCGGTAGCAGCTCGCCAGGTTGTTGGCGTAGCGCAGGGTGTTCGGGTCGTCCTCGCCGAGCACCCGGCACGCCGTCCGGTACACGTCCTCCTGGATCTCCAGCTCGTCGGTGAACCGGCCCTGGGACCGCCGGTCGCCCGCGATCTGGTCCCGCATGCTGATCACCTGCTCGTGGTCGTCGCCGACGGCCGCGCGCAGCGCCTCGTAGGTGCGGGCGTTGAGCAGGATCGCCTCCTGCACCCGGCCCGCCCGGCGCAGGCTCGCCGCGTGGAGTCGGCGCATCTCCAGCGTCTCCAGGCTGTCCTCGCCCAGCGTCGTCCGCCAGATCTCCACACCGTGCTCGGACAGGTCGGTCGCGCCGTCGTAGTCGCCGCTCGCGATCAGGTACCGCACGAAGTTCGTCATCATGGTGCGGGCCCACGTGTACTCGCAGTCGATCGCCTCGGACGCCACCGCGTGCGGCAGGAGGTCGGCGTAGCGCTGCCAGTTGGACGCGACCTCGGGCACCTGGGGATCGCCGTTGACCAGCAGCACGTGCACCGCGTGCCGCATGTTCTCGCGGCCCTGTTCGCTCAGCCGGTTCTTCACCGCCGCCTGGACCAGGCGGTGCAGCTGGATGGTGTTGTTGCGGTGGTCGATCTTGGCCAGGCTGTACTTCTTGATCTCCCGGATCGCCCGGTCGAGCTTGATCGGGACGTTGAACGCCTCCTCCAGCTCGCGCGGCACCGGGGCATCCCGCACGCCGCGGAACAGCCGCAGCGAGATCGGGTCCGGGCCGAAGAACGCGCAGATCTGCAACAGCTGCAACGCCGCCGGGTGGTCCCGGCCGAGCAGGTTCAGCGGCACGTTCCACGCCGCCGCCACCGGCAGCTGGTCGTCGTCGGACGTGCCCGCCTTGATCAGCTCGACCCGGTTGAGCCGCAACAGCTCCAGGTACTCGGCCACCGGCATCCCGGTCTGCGCGCGCCACGCCGCCGCCTGCTCGATCGCCAGCGGCAGGTCGCCCAGCGCGGACGCCAGCGCGTCGGCTTCCGCGTCGTCCAGCTCGCCGCCGCGGCGGTGCAGCAGCTCGATGCTCTCGGCCCGGGTGAACAGGTCGACCTGCACCGCGTGCGCGTAGCCGCTCCAGTCCGAGTTCCGGGACGTCACCACGACGTGGCCGGGGCCGGTGGGCAGGAAGCGGCGCAGGTCCTCGGGGCGTTCGGCGTTGTCGAACACCATGATCCAGCGCGGGTACGGCCGCCCTTCGGCCAGCGCCTCCAGCACGGCGGGCACGGCGGCGTCGGCGGAACCGGCGGGCAGGTCCAGTTTCCGGGCCAGCTCGACGAAACTGGTCTTGATCTGGGCCGAGTGCTCGGCGGGCACCCACCACACCAGCTGGTACTCCGAGTCGTGCCGGTGCAGGTACTCCACCACCGTCTGCGACTTGCCCACGCCGCCCATGCCGTGCAGGGCCTCCGGGAGCACGGCCGTCGCGCCACCCTCGGCGAGTCTCCTGCGGAGCTGCTCCAGCAGCTCCTCCCGGCCGACGAAGTCCTTGTTGCGCAGTGGCACCCGGCCCCACACCTGTGGTCGCTGTTCGGGTCCACCGTGCTGGTCACGGGTGGTCATGTCGCCTCCTCCGGCGGTGGACACCCCGGCCGCGACGCGCTGGCCCCCGACGCCCTCGTCCAGCCGGTCGCGCAGCGCGGCCAGCCGCTTGGCTCTGGGCAGGTAGGGGCCGGACAGGGCGCGGAACACCGCTTCCTGCACCCGGATGTGGCGCAGGTTCTCGGGTGAGCTCTCGGGAAGAGCGGTATCGGGCTGGTCGAGCGCGGCGGCGAGGTTGCGGAGCACCGTCGCGCCCGCCGGGGCGTGGTCGGCCACCAGACGGGCGACCCGCACGGTGTCCGCGCGGTGCGCCCCGGCGAGCAGCTCCTCGCGCACCCCCACGTGGAAGTCGTAGAAGACGTCCTGCGGCCCGTCGCCGCCCGCGCGCACCAGCAGGCCGCCCAGCAGCACCTCGGCGAGCACGGACAGCCCGGTCTTGGGCAGCAGCACGCGCTGCACCAGCTTCATCGTCGGCAGGTCCAGCGGCGCGGCGGCCAGCAGACCGGCCAGCTGGAACGCGGCGGCGGACGCGACGGTGCGGAACCCGAGGACCTTCTCCCGCGCGCTCAACCGGTCGACGTCGGGATCGGGCTGGTCCACCGGGGGGAGGCGGTCGGCCTGGTGGACCAGTGCGGCGGTCGTCTCCACCCACTCCGGGCCGGGTGTGCTCAGCAGCCGCGCCCACCCGGCGAACCAGGAGCCGGACAGCTCCAGCACCGGGATCGCGGTGGCACCTTCGGCGGCGCTGTCCGGGAACGCGAAATCCGGTTCGGCGGGCCAGATCCGCAGGTGCGCGCCGGGCGTGCCGGGGGTCGGCGCGGACAGCCGGACCCGCCGGGTCGCCAGGCCGCCCCAGTGCCACAGCCGGTGCTCCAGCATGTGCACCACGGCCACCGGCATCTGCTGGGCCCACTTCCACAGCACGTGCTCGGCGGCACCGGTGTACCAGGCTTCGCCGACCGCGTCGGACAGCACCAGCACCAGCCGCCTGCCGGTGGGTTCGGCGAGCCGGGCCCAGCTCAGCGGACGGGACTCGGCGCTGTCCGCGCTCTCCGGGTGCAGCAGCAGGTCGCCCGGCTCGCGGACGGAGAAGTCGGCGTGGAACAGCCGCACGTCGCGGAACGCGCCCTGGTGGGCCAGCAGGTCCCGGAACTCGTGCGCGGTCTGCTGCCAGATCGCCATCGAACCGGCCCGGTCGACCACCAGGACGACCTCCAGCGGGTGCCACCAGGTGGGACGGCACTCGGGCACCCACAGCCGGTCCTGCGCCGCCCGGACGGCGGTCGCCTCCTCGTCCAGCTCCTCGTCCCGGGGCGAGGGCGAGCCGCGCATCAACGGGCGCAGCGCACGGGCGATCCGCCGCCGCTCGGGCAGCGCGGGCACGGTCGGCCACGCCGACGACGCGCCCTCGGTGCGCCCGCCGTCCGCCGCCCGGCCGCTGACCACGCCCCGCGAGTTGATCGCCCACACGCGCAGCCGGGACCCCGCCGACGGCCGCGCCGGCTCGTCCCGCTCCGGCCCGGCCGTCGGCGGCACGCCCTCCCCCGCACCCGCGCCGCGGCTCGGCGGCAGGTCGGGCGGCGCGTCCGGGTCGCCCGCCAACGGACGCCACGGCGAGTCCACGGGCGACGGCAGCGGACCCACCCCGTCGAGCACCAGCAGCAGCCACATCGCGTCGCGCACCTCGCGGACGGACAGGGCGTCGCTGGACAGGTCGGCGACCGGGTCGGCCGACGCCCGCACCGCCTGGGCGACCGCCGCGCGGACACCCGTCCAGTCCCGCCCTCCCGGCCCGGCCATCACGACTCCGGGCTCAACGGGTGCCAGATCGCCTGGAGCAGCTCGTCCCGGCTCTGGTCGGCGTGGTACGCGCCGGACGTGGCCAGCTGCATCGCCAGGTGCACGGCGTTGAGCAGCTGGTCGGACGCCAGCCCGCCGACCTGCCTGCTGTACTCCAGGAACCGGTTGATCAGCTCCCGCAGCTCCACCCCTTCCGGCACGCCGAAGTGCGCCGCCACCATCTGGCCGAGCTGGTCGAAACCGGGCGGGTCGACGTGCAGCCGCAGGCAGCGGCGCAGGAACGCGGGCGGGAACTCGCGCTCGCCGTTGCTGGTGATGATGACGACCGGGAACTCGCGGCACCGGACGACGCCGTCGGTCACCACCGCCGTGCCGCCGTGGTCGTTGGTGCGCACCACCACCTCCGGCCGGCCGCCGCTGATCCGGGCCAGCTCCGGGATGTCGTACTCGCCCTCCTCGAACACGTTGAGCAGGTCGTTCGGCAGGTCGATGTCGCCCTTGTCCAGCTCGTCGATCAGCAGCACCCGCGGCAGGTCGTAGGGCAGCAGCGCGGTGCCCAGCGCGCCCAGGTGGATGTACTTGCCGATGTCGGTCTCGCCGGTCGCGTCGCGGTCGCCCGCCGCCGTCGCCTGGACCCGGCCGATCGCGTCGTACTCGTAGAGCCCGTCCCGCAGCCGGGTGCGGCTGGTCACCGGCCAGCGCAGCACCGGGCCGAGCCCGAGCTCGCGGGCGATCACGTAGGACAGGGTGGACTTGCCCGCGCCGGGGTCGCCGGTCACCAGCAGCGGGCGGCGCAGGCAGATGGCCGCGTTGACCATGTCCACCTCGCGCGGGTGCGGTATCCGCTCGGTGCCCGGCGCGTTGCCCACGTGCCGGTCGGCCTCGCCGCCGTCGTCGGCCGGCCTGGACGCGGAACCCTGCCCGGCGAACCTCCGCCACGGCGGCGCGGGCGGCCACGGTCCGGCGGGTTCGGCCGCCTTGCGGGCGTTGCCCCGGTAGACACCCCACGGGGTGGTCTTCGGCAGGCCGTCCTGGACTGCGGTGTCGGGACTCATGCCGCCGACGCTCCTTCCGGTGCCCTCGGGTGCAGGGGCACCATCATCCGGTGGGGATCGTCGTAGAGGATGGTCAGCGCGTCGCCGCGCTGGTCGCCGCCGGGACCGCGCCGGAACGCCTCGATGCGGGCCAGCCGCACCCGTTCCAGCAGGTCCCGCCCGCCGCCCAGGTGCAGCAGCGCGGTGGCCACGTCGGCGAACTTGCCGTCGCACCGCTCGCGGTGCCACAGGATCACCGGCACGCCCGCGCGCAGGCCCACCGCGATCTCGTCCCGGCCGAGCGACTCCGCGCGCGGCGGCGCGCCGAGCACCAGCGCCACGGCGGTCGGGCACTGGTCGAACGCGGCGGTCAGCTCGCGCGGGCCCATCGGGTCGCCGTCCCGGCCCCAGCACGTGGAGTTCTCCGCGATCACCCCGGTCGAGTCGAGCTGCGCGGTCAGCTCCGCCCAGCGGGCCCGCCACTCCCGGTGCCACTGCCGCTTGCCCATCCGCTCCAGGCTGCGCACCACGATCGGGTAGCGGCAGCCGAGCAGCTGCGGCTCGCCGTCCGGGTCGGTCTCCCAGTTCCACTGGTCGACGTCCAGGTTCAGCAGTTCGCCGGAGAGCACGAACTCCACGTGGTAGCGCGGGTCGAAGTGCGCCCAGTCCGCCTCGATCCGCACGATCAGGTCGACCACCTTGTGCTTCACCGACTCCAGGTCCCCGACGTGCTCGGCGACCCGCATCGGGTACCAGCCGTCCTGGAGGCCGAGCTGGTGCCAGTGCACGAGTTCGAACCGGTCGCCGGTCGCGCCCAGCCGTTGCAGGGAGAACACCAGGAAACCGTCGGACGTGCGATGTCGGGTCAGCGGGGCGGTCGCGTTGCGGATGTCGTGGCGGACCGCGCGCAGTTCCTCGGACAGGCCCAGCAGCCCGGCCTGCATGTCGGTCCAGTGGTGCAGCCGGAGCGCGATCTCCGGCCGGGCCTTCGCCGCCAGGTGCTCGATGAACACCAGCGGTTTCGGCAGCCCGTCCGGGCGCGCGTTGAGGGTTTCCAGCAGGCTGAACGCGTCGTGGTAGCCCGCGTTGCGGGGCAGTTGCGGCGCGGTCGGACCCGCGACCGTGCGGTACACCTCGTCCACGTTCTCGACGTGCACCTCGCGCAGCAGCGAGATCACGGTGTGCCGGACGTCGGACGGCCAGAACGGCAGCACGGTCATGTCGAACACCGCTTCGCGCACGCGGGCCATGTGCCGCGAACCCTTGTCCAGCCTGCCCACCACCCGCACGAGTGCGGACAGGCCCAGCGGGCGCTGGCGGCAGGCCATGACGATGTCGTACAGGTGGATGACGGGGTAGCCCTGCTCCTCGATCGGCAGCACTTCGTCGAGTTCCTCGCCGAGGAGCCTGACGACCAGGTTCCGCCCGTGCAGGTCACCCAGCACCGGTATCTGGCTCAGCGAATCGACCAGTTGCCATAAGACCTCGTGTTCCGGCTCCCGTGGTGTCCGCACTTCTGCGCCCCCTTGAGTCGACCGTCCCGTCCCGCCCACACGTATCGTAAGGCCGAAACCCGTTATCCGATCTCCCCTTCCCGACCCGTCCATTCGCGCGCTGCCACCTCCGCCCGGCGTAACGGGAGCGAGTCTCCCTCCAGCTCGCGCAACACGCGGAAGAGCGCATTCATCCCATCATCGTAGTCATGGCAAGTCCGGACCAGCTCGAATACGTGCGCGCGCGGCACCGGGTGCGTCCGGACCATTCCACCGATCGGGTCGGGCAGCAGGTCGAGCACGAGTCGGCGGCTGCCTTCCCCGCGCACGCTCGGCACCTCCAGCAGGGCGTCCACCAGCGCGGTCAACGCGTCCAGCGGCTCACCGCGGGTCCGCCTGACCCAACCGCCGACCCGCGCTCCGTCGATCCGGACGCCGATTTCCCGGAACTCGTCGGGATCGGTCACCTGCCCGTTCCGGACCAACTCGCGGAAGATCCGACCGGTCACCACGAGAGTGATCGGTTCAGCCGAAAAACGGCCTTCTTTCCCTGATTCTGCGGATCCCAGGAGGCGGTTCGCAAGGATGATGTCCGCTTCCGCCACGTCGCCGCCCGGGACGAGCGGGAATGCGGCGTGCGCGCACAATCCCAGGTGAATGCGAGCACCCGACGGGTACATCCCGTTGTGCTCCCGCAGCCGGTTCGCAAGATCACCGACGAACCGGTGCAGCACGACCGTTTCCGGCAACACGGCCAGCCCGCCGCGGTACTCGCCGTCGTTCCACCGGACCACCGCTTCGGCGAACGCCCGGTCGACCCCGTCGCGCACCTGCGCCCGATACCGGTCGGCGCCCACCGGGTCGCGGTGGACGTCGAACACCAGGATCGTCTGCGGCAGCGGGTGCGATAACAAACGATCACCTCGCTCGGGCTTCCGTGTGCGCGCAACCACACGGTAGCCACGAATGCGCCGACGGTGTGAGTGCCGGCGTCAATGACCGCCCGGCAGGACCAAAGCGGGCCCCGGTCGGGTGGTCCGGATGGGTCCCACCGGACCGGCCGCGCCCTACCGGCGCGGGTCGACCGGTTCGGATCGCCCCGGGTCAGGTCGGCCGGCGGTGGTCCCGGTCGTGGAACGTCCGCCCCGCGCCGCCGGCAGCTGGGACGGGGCCAGGCTGATCCCGGACAGGCCGTCCGTCGGCCACGTGTGGCGGCGGTACGCCTCGCGGTAGCCGGTGGCGTCGGCGAGGCGGGACGTGGTGCGCGTCGACAGGTCTGCGACGTCGACACCCCGGGCCGCCGCGTCCGCGAGGACGGAGGCCGAGGCGTCCTGGTCCTTGATCAGACCGGCTGCCTCGGCGTTCCACGGGAGCAGTTCGGCGTCGATGGGCGAAGGCGTCCTCCGGGTGCTCCGGCACGATCACCGCACCGTCCACTTCGGACTGCGAACGCGGCACGCGCACCCGCTTGAAGCCCTCCTCACCCGGGAACTCCGGCGACTTGCGCGGCGCGGCCCGGTGCCGGCGCACCACGTGCGGCCCGCGTCCAACCGCTTGCCCGCCACGAAGTGCAGCGCCTCGAACGCCGGGCCGGTCCTTGCCCGAGCCGGATGCGTCCACTGTGGACGGATGACCGGGGGGCGCCTCCGGCCGACGGCCCAACGCACTACGGCAAACAGCGGCATAAACGGCGGCCATCACCCAGCTTTTGCCGGGCTCGCGACCACACAACCCTCCGTCCGGGTCTGGCTATCTCCGGCTCCGACTGGTTACTTGGGTCACGGGAGCCTCCCTGTCACCGGCTCCCTGCTGTTCCCTGCTCAAAGGAGATCACCATGCTCGTGCGAAAGGTCGCGCGTGCCGCCGTACTGGCGCTGGGCGCACTGTTGCCGCTGGTCGCGGTCACCGCGCCCAGCGCGTCGGCGGCGGAGACCCAGGCGCTGGTGCGCACCCTGTACTACGACACCAGCCAGGCCCAGGAGTTCGTGGCGGACTGGGACAAGGCCGCCGAGAACTGGAACAAGTCCGTGGTCAACGTCAAGCTGGCCAAGAAGGGCCCCGGCACGCCGACCAACATCCGCATCTACGCGGACAACGGCTGGCCCCGGGCGATGCCGACGTCGCTCGGCAACGGGACCGTCTACATGGGTCGCCAGGCCGTCCAGCTGGGGCACTACAAGCCCCGTATCGCCACCCACGAGATCGGGCACATCCTCGGTCTGCCCGACCGGCGCACCGGTCTGTGCAGCGACCTGATGTCGGGTTCGAGCGCGCCGGCGACGTGCAAGAACGACCTGCCGAACGCGGCCGAGCGGGCCGAGGTCGACCGCAAGTTCCGGGGCAGCTTCGTCGCGGCCGACTTCCGGGCGGCGGGCTACGCGAGCACCGAGTGCTACGTGTACTGAGTCCGAACTCGAACTGAGTCCCGGACGAACCCGTGGGGCGGCAGCCGGCCGCCTCACGGGCGTTCCGGACGCGCCATCCTCTTCGCCGGCCGCCCGCGTTCCGGGCTGCCCCGAACCCGCCGCGTTAACTTTGCAAAGCAAACTCCACCTGGCCCGACCACGTCGTGACCACGGCCGCAAGCTACGTTCTCGGTCATGACGCCCCGACCCGACGACCCGCCGAGTCCGGACGGAGACCCCGACTGGAGCCAGTGGCGACGTCCCGGCCCGACGCCCGCCCAGCAGCGGCACGACCTGTGGTTGGCGCTCGGCGTGGCGGTGGGCTTGGCCGTGATGACCGTGCTGATCAACAGCATGGGCGCGATCCCGGCGGGCACCTCCCCGCCGCTGCCTGAGCAGTTCGCGTGGGGCGTGGTGCTGGCCGCCCCACTGGCCGTGCGCCGACGGTTCCCGCTGGTGGTGCCGATCGTAGTGGGCGTCGTGTTCATCGCCGGCCAGGCCAGGCCGATCAGCGACAACCTGGTGCCGTCCATCGCGCTGTTCATCGCGATCTACAGCGCGGGCGCGTGGGCGGGGCACCGGACGGTCGGACGGCGGGTGCGGATCGCGGTGATCGTGGCCATGTTCGGCTGGCTGGGGTTCGCGCTGTTCCGCATCTCGGTCACGCCCTCGCCGTTCACCGACACCTCGGGACCGCTGGACCCGGTGCTCGCGTCCGTGCTCTACGGCATCGCGTTCAACCTGCTGTACTTCCTGGCCGCCTACTTCTTCGGCGACCTGGCGTGGCTGTCCGCCCGCAGGCAGGCCGAACTGGCGCACCGCGCGGAGCAGTTGCGGCGCTCGCAGGAGCAGAACATGCGGGGCGCGGTCGTCGCCGAACGGGTGCGCATCGCCCGTGACCTGCACGACGTCGTGGCGCACCACGTGTCCGTGATGGGCGTGCAGGCGGGCGCGGCCCGACGCGTGCTGGACCGCGACCCGGGCCTGGCCCGGTCGGCGTTGCAGACCGTGGAGGAGACCGCGCGCACGGCCATCGGCGAGCTGCGCGCACTGCTGGGCGTCCTGCGCGCCGAACCCGAGGACACGCCGGACACCGGACGCGGCGAGACGTCGTCCCCCGGCCTGGACCAACTGCCCGAGCTGGCCGCGATGGCGAGGTCCACCGGTCTGGACGTCGACCACGGCATCTACGGGGAGCCACGTCCGGTGCCGGAGGCCGTGGCGCTGTCGGCGTACCGGATCGTGCAGGAGTCGCTGACCAACGTGGTGAAGCACGCGGGCGCGCGCAAGGCCGACGTGCGGGTGCGGTTCCTGGAGACGGCGCTGGAGGTCGAGGTGGCCGACGACGGACACGGCCGGACCGGCACCCCCGACCGGAGCGGCTTCGGCCTGATCGGGATGCGGGAACGGGTGGCGGTGCACGGCGGCGAACTGGAGGCCGGCCCACGTCGGGACGGCGGCTACCGGGTGCGGGCGAGGTTCCCGGCATGAGCGCGCTGCGGGTGGTGCTGGCCGACGACCAGGAACTGGTCCGCGCCGGTTTCCGGGTCATCCTCGGCACGGAGGACGACATCGAGGTGGTCGGCGAGGCCCGTGACGGCCTGGCGGCGGTCGAGGTGGTCGAGCGGCTGCGGCCGGACGTGGTGCTGATGGACGTCCAGATGCCCGGCGTGGACGGCCTGGAGGCGACCCGCCGGATCCTCGGGCCGGCCGGGGCGGAGCATCCGATCAAGGTCGTCATCCTGACCACGTTCGACCGGGAGGACTACCTGTTCGAGGCGCTGCGGGCAGGCGCGAGCGGGTTCCTGCTGAAGAACTCGTCACCGGAGGACCTGGTCGAGTCGGTGCGCATCGTGGCACGCGGCGACGCACTGCTGTCGCCGGAAGTGACCCGCCGCGTGATCGCCCGCTTCACCACCCCCGGCCCGCCGACCCCGACCGCCCGGCCGGCCGAGCTCACCGACCGCGAGTTCGAGGTGCTGGTCCACCTGGCACGCGGCGCGAGCAACGCCGAGATCGCCACGGCGCTGTTCCTCGGCGAGACGACCGTGAAGACACACGTGTCACGCATCCTGGCCAAGCTGGGCCTACGCGACCGCACCCACGCCGTGGTCTTCGCCTACGAACACGGCATCGTCGCTCCGGGCCAGTCCTGACGTCACCGCCATCCTCCGCGAGGAGGACCCCGGGAGTCGATCCCGCGCCGGACGTGCCGCCCCCGCCTAGCCGCATACCGTTCCGGACATGCTCACAGTGACGTCGATCGGCCGGAGTTTCGGCGATCACCAGGTGCTCGACGGGGTGTCGTTCGACGTGCGCCCCGGTCGCATGACCGGCTTCCTGGGTGCCAACGGCTCCGGCAAGACCACCACCATGCGGATCGTCCTGGGCGTGCTCGCCGCGCACAGCGGCACCGTCACCTGGAACGGCGCGCCGGTCACCGGCCCAGTACGCCAACAATTCGGCTACATGCCGGAGGAACGCGGCCTGTACCCGAAGATGGGGGTGGCCGAGCAGATCACGTGGCTCGGGCAGTTGCACGGTCTCGACCACGCCACCGCGAAGCGCAACACCGACCGCCTGCTGGACCAACTCGAACTCGCACACCGCGCCAAGGACAAGCTCGAAGAACTGTCCCTGGGCAACCAGCAACGAGCCCAGATCGCCGCCGCCCTGGTGCACGACCCGGTCCTGCTGATCCTGGACGAACCGTTCTCCGGCCTGGACCCGATCGCCGTCGAAACGGTCCTCGGCGTCCTCCGGGAACGCGCCGCGAGCGGCGTGCCGGTGCTGTTCTCCAGCCACCAATTGTCCGTCGTGGAACGCCTGTGCGACGACGTCGTCATCATCTCCGGCGGCCGGATCGCCGCCGCCGGCGCCCGGGACGAGCTCCGCACCCGATACGGCACGCCACGCTTCGAACTGGTCGTGGCGGCCGACGCGGGGTGGGTGCGGGACGTCCCCGGAATCCAAGTGACCGATCTCGACGGACCACGGGTGGTGTTCGAACTGCTGACACCCGACGCGGATCAACAAGTCCTGACCGCCGCACTGCACCGCGGCCCGGTCCGCGGCTTCGGCCCGGTCGTCCCTACGCTGGCCGAGATCTTCATGGAGGCGATCTAGATGAGGCAGCGGGGTTTCGCGTACGCCACCAGGCTGGTCGCCGAGCGCGAGGTCAGGACGTTCCTGCGCGCCAAGGGTTTCTGGATCGGCCTCGCGGTGATCGTGCTCGGCCTGTTCGCCATGTCCGTACTGCCCACCGTCCTCGACGACGGACCGACGAAGGTCGCGGCCGTAGGCTCCAAGGCGACGGAAGTACTGGCGGACAGCGGATTGGACGTCCGCACCGTCCCCGACATCGCCGCCGCGCAGGCGCTGATCCGGTCCGAGGAAGTCAAGGCCGCCGTCGTTCCGGACGACACCGGCAAATCCGCGACCGGCATCCGGGTGATGTCGCTCAACGACCCGCCCACCAAGATCCTGGCGTCACTGCGCACCGCTCCCCCGGTCGACCTGCTCGACCCGTCCGAGGTCGGACAGGGCCAACGAAAACTGGTGATCATGGTGTTCGCCGTGGTGTTCCTGATGTTCGGCATCGGCGGCACGGCGATCGCGCAGAGCACCGTCACCGAGAAGCAGACCCGGATCGTGGAGATCCTGGTGTCCACCATCCCGGTGCGGGCCCTGCTGGCGGGCAAGATCATCGGTCACACCCTGCTGACACTGGGCCAGATCGTGGTGATCGCGGCGCTCGCGCCGGTCGCGTTGAGCCTCGGCGGCCACTCCCAACTCCTCGCCCTGGTCGCGCCGGCACTCGGCTGGTTCGTGCCGTTCCTGGTGCTGGGCTTCGTGCTGCTGGCCGCCATGTGGGCGGTCGCCGGGTCGCTCGTCAGCAGGCAGGAGGACCTGGGTTCCAGCATGGGCCTGGTGATGATGCTGGTGATCGGACCGTACTTCGGCGTGATGTTCTTCGCCGACAACGCAACCGTGCTGAAGGTCCTGTCGTTCGTTCCGTTCTCGTCCGCCATCGCCATGCCCGTACGGATGTTCGCGGGCGAGGCGTCGACGTGGGAGGCGTTGGCCGCCATGGGCCTGCTCGCCGCGACGGCCGTCGTGATCGTGCTGCTGGCCAGTCGGATCTTCGCCGGCTCCCTCCTGCACACCGGGGGCAAGCTGGCCCTGACCAAGGCGTGGGCGGGCCGGGACAACGCACAGGCATAGGAAAGTGGCAGTGGCAGGGCGCGGCGCGGTCCACCGGGACTGGCCGCACCCTGCCCCTGACCCGTCCACCGCGCGGGGTCAGTGTGCTTCACGCAGGTACGTCAACACGGCCAGCACCCGACGGTGGGTCTGCGGCGCGACGGGCAGGTCCAGCTTCCCGAAGACGTTGCCGATGTGCTTGGCCACCGCCGCCTCGCCCACCGACAACATCAAGGCGATGGCGGTGTTGCTGTGCCCCTGCGCCATCAGGTCCAACACCTCCGACTCCCGAGCCGTGAGCCGGCTCAACGCCGGCCGTTCCCGGTTGCGCGCCAACAACTGCCGCACGACCTGCGGATCGACCACCGTGCCACCACCCGCGACCTGGCGCACCGCCGACGCCAGCACTTCCAGGTCCCCCACCCGATCCTTGAGCAGGTACCCGACACCCGCGGAGTCGGACCGGAGCAGTTCGGCCGCGTAGGTCTGCTCCACGTACTGGCTGAGCACCAACACCGGCAGATCGGGCCGCTCCCGTCGCAACTCCAACGCGGCCCGCAGCCCTTCGTCACTGTTGCCCGGCGGCATCCGCACGTCGGTCACCACGAGGTCCACGGCGGTCCCGCGCACACCGGCCACCAACTCGACCGCCGTGCCGACCGACACGACCACCCGATGGCCGTAGAACTCCAGGATCCGCACCAGTCCCTCGCGCAACAGCAACGAGTCCTCGGCAACCGCGATCCGCAACCCGTTCACGACACCCGCTCGACGGGAATGCCGACCCGCAACACGGTGGGCCCGCCGGGCGGACTGGCCAACGCGACCGTGCCGCCGACCACCGCGGCCCGGTCGGCCAACCCGGTCAACCCCGCACCCCGCGCCGGATCCGCGCCGCCACGCCCGTCGTCACGAACCTCCACCGCCAGCACCCCGTCCTCGAACCGCGCGCTGACCCGGGCGCGCCGCGCCCCGCTGTGCTTGACCACGTTGGTCAACGCCTCACTCACCACGTAGTAGGCAGCGCTCTCCACCGCGTCGGAAAACCGTTGTCCCACAGCCGAATCGACCCGAACCGGCACCGCACACCGATCACCCAACTCGCCGAGGGCCGCGTCCAACCCCCGATCCGCCAGGATCTTCGGGTGGATGCCGTTGACCAGATCACGCAACTCCACCAACGCCCGCGTCACCTCGTCGTGCGCCCGCGAAACCGGCTCGGCGGCCGGATGCCCGACGTCCAGCTGAGCGCGGGCCAACCCCAACAACATCGTCACCGACGTGAGCCGCTGCTGCGCCCCGTCGTGCAGGTCCCGCTCGATCCGCCGCCGCTCCGCCTCGTGCCGATCGACCATCCGCGCCCGGGACTGCCGAACCTCGACCAACTCCCCGCCGGACGCGACCCGGGCGGGCACCAGCAACGCCCGGACCAACCGCGCCCGCCCCGAAGCCGCGAACGTCACCAGGTAGGCGGCCGGAACCAACGCGACCACCCCGACCGGCACCGCCAACCACAACAGCCCGGCCCGCGCCATCGCACTGCCGGCGGGCACCGCCTCCGGCGGCAACAACGGCACCAGGAACGGTGCCACCAACATCACCCCGGGCACCACCACAACCGCGAGCACCACGACAAGATCGACCGCCCAGAGCAACGTCGCGGCCAGCACCGCATACGCCAACTCCTGCCAGGTGGCAGCCTCCCGCAACCGGGCCCGAGCGCGCTGGAACCACCCGCCGGCCACCCGGCGATGCGCCCCCGTCGCGCTCCTGGGGTCCACCAACCGAACCCTTGCCCGTTCGACCACCGCGACCGGAATCCCCAACTGCCCCAACGCCATCAACGGCACGAGCCCCAACAACACGGGCAACAGCAACACACCCGGCGCAGCCAACACCACGATGACGACGAGACACACCAACCCGACCGGCACCCCGGACGCCAGATAGGCCAACGACCGCCACGGCCGGGACGATCCCAGCAGCCGCAAGGAGTCCACCGCCCCACCCTAGGCAAGCGGAGCAGGACACACACGGGCGCCAACCCGCCCATCCCGGTAGACCCTGCTCTACCTCCGACACCGTCGGCGGTAGAGCGTGGTCTACCTCGGCCTCCAGTGCGGGCCCGTGACGTGCCGGCCTTGAGTCGGTTGGCTCGGAGAATGACTACTTCCGAGGCGATTCGGGTCACTCGCCTGACGAAAGTGCACGGTCGCCCACCGCGTGACGTCCGAGCGTTGGACGAGGTCGACCTGACGTTCCGACGGGGCACGTTCACCGCGATCATGGGCCCGTCCGGATCGGGCAAGACGACGCTGCTCCAGTGCGCGGCCGGTCTGGACCGACCGACCAGCGGCGAAGTGCGGCTGGGCAACCTCCGGATCGATTCCTTGTCGGAACAGGAATTGACCCGGTTGCGCCGCGGCCGGATCGGCTTCGTATTCCAGAGCTTCAACCTGCTGACCTCGCTGACCGCCGAGCAGAACGTCTCGCTCCCACTCCGGTTGGCCGGCGAACGGGTCGATGCCAAACGGTTGCGCGGACTGCTCGCCGACGTCGGACTGGGTGACCGTGCCCGCAACCGACCAGGACAACTGTCCGGCGGCCAGCAACAACGGGTCGCGATCGCGCGGGCCCTGGCCACCGGCCCGGAGGTGCTGTTCGCCGACGAGCCGACCGGCGCGCTGGACAGTCGCACCGGCCGGCAGGTGTTGGAACTGCTGCGCACGCTGGTCGACGAACGCGGGCAGACCGTCGTCATGGTGACCCACGATCCGGTCGCGGCGGCTTTCGCCGATCGGGTGACATTCCTGGCCGACGGACGGATATCCGGACACCTCGACGCCCCCACCACCCGCACCGTGGCCGAGCTGATGACGGCGCTGGAATCCGGCCGGGAGGTGGACTGACGTGCTGATGGTGGCTCTGGCCTCACTCCGGAAACGGCAAGCGTCATTCATCGGCGCATTCCTCACCCTCGCATTCGGCACAGCCATGATCTCGGCCGCCGGATTGGTCGTATCCGCCGCCGAAAACGATCCGGCGCTCACCGAGGCAGGCAGCCTGCCGGCGTTGTTCGCGGGCCTCAGCGGTTTCCTGACCATCTTCGTCGTGGCAAGCACAGTCGCGTTCACCGTGACGTTGCGCCGCAAGGAGTTCGCGCTACTGCGCATGACAGGTGCCACACCACGCCAGGTGTTCCGGCTGGTCCAGGCGGAGTCGCTGCTACTGGGCGCGGCAGCGGCGCTGACGGGCTCGGTGCTCGGCTTGCCGTTGAAGTCGGTGCTGGTGGCAGTGCTCGTCGCACGGGGCGTGCTGCCCGACGTGGACCTCCCCACGACCGACGTGACCGGACCGTTGGTACTGGCGTTCGTCCTGGGCCTGGTGGTGGCACTGCTCGGCGCATGGCCGGCGGCCCGACGGGCAGGTGCGATCAGCCCGGTGGAGGCGTTCCGCGAAGCCGCCGCCGACACCCGTCCGGTGCCGTTCGGGCGGTGGGTACTGGGGCTGTCCGCGATCGGCACGGGGATCGCGCTGCTGGCGCTGCTGCCGAACGTCCCCGCCGAAGGACGGCTCCCGCTGGCGCTGCTCGTGGCCCAGCCGCTGGTGGTGGGTCTCGCCCTGCTCGGACCGGCCGTGGTGCCGGGCCTGACCGCACTGGCAATACGACCGCTGGAACGGTTCGCCGGAGTGACCGCCCTGGTGGCACGGGAGAACCTGCGCACCGCCGTCCGCCGCACCGCGTCCTGCGCCGCACCCGTGCTGGCGACGATCGGGATCACCGGCTCGCTGCTCGCGGGCACGGCTCTGCTGGGCGCGGGGAGCCGGGCGAACGCGGCGCTGCTGTACACGTCGGACTACCGGGTGACCGGTGCGCGGCTGGTGCCGGGGCCGAACTCGGTGCTGGTGAAGGAAACCTCGGTCACCGCGTACGTCAACCGGAGCGAACGGACGCTACCCGCGTTGGGAGTCACCCGAAACGGCCTCACCGACGTGTTGGGGCTGGGCGCGGTGACCGGTGATCTGAACGCGCTGACCGGAGTCACGGCCGCCTTGCCGACCCGACAGGCGGAGGCGTTCGGGGCGGAGTTGGGCGGAACGTTGGACTTGGCGCTGTCCGACGGCACACGGCTGGCAGCGCGCGTGGTCGCGCTGTACGACGGGCCGCCGCTGGCCGGTCCTGTGCTGTTGCCTGCCGACCTGGTGCCCGCCGGCCGATCACCTGCCGCGCTGCACGTGGTGGGTGATCGACCCGAGGCGGCCGATACGACGGTCGTGGCGACGCGGGAGTGGTTGGCCACGACGGCGGGGTTCCGGGAGGACGGGATGCGGGTCGGGGCGGAACTGCTGTCGTGGTTCGCTTTGCTCTACACGCTGTTCGCGGTGGCCAACACAATCGTCATGTCGTTCGGGCAGCGTTCGACGGAGTTCGCCCAGCTGCGCATGTCGGGAGCCGGCACCGGCCAGGTGCTGCGGGTCGCGCTGTGGGAGGCGGTCGGGATCGCCGTCACCGGCTTGGCCCTGGGCGCGGCGGCCACCGCTCTCGCGGTAGGCGGGTTGTGGCAGACGTTGCGGGCGGTCGGGCTGGACATCCCGCTGAACCTGCCGTGGGGCGCACTCGCCGCCATCGCGGCCGGCTGTGTGGCCGTACTGCTGACCACCTCGCTCACCGCTGCCGCGACAGTGCTGCGCACGGCACGTCGGCCATCGGCGGAATGACGCCGGATGCCCTCGCCGACACCACGCCGGCGAGGGCATACCCAGGGACTCAGGCGACCGACATGCCGGCCCGCAACGGGTGCCGAAACGCCGTGCCACCCAGGATCTGCTGGTGGATGCGACCGACTTCAGGCGACGGATCGAGCCCCAGCTCGTCGCGCAACAGAGTCCGCAGGCGCTGGTACGCGTCCAACGCCTCCGCACGACGTCCCAACGCGTGCAGGGCGAGGATCAGCCGACCGTGCAGCCACTCGTCCAACGGGTGCTCCCGCACCAGCATCTTCAACTCCGGCACCAGTTCCCGGTGCCGGCCGAGGTCGGTGTCGGCCTGGATGCGCAGCCGCAGCACGTCCATCCGCCGCTCCCGCAACTCCTCCGCGTGCCCGTCCCGCGCCGGCCCGGCGGCCACATTGGACAGTGGCTCGCCACGCCACAGCGCGAGCGCCTGCCCCAACCGCTCCGACGCCGCCTCCGCCCGCCCCTCGGCGAGCATCGCCCGGCCCTGTCGGGAGAACCGGGTGAAAGCGTCCACATCGGACTGGTCCTGCCGCGCCACCAGTCGGTAGCCGGGCGGCGAGGTCTCGATCGTGACGCCCTCGCCGTCGGAGGTGAGCTGCCGCAGCAGCCGGCGCAGCTGGTAGACGTAGGTCTGCGCGGTGTTCACGGCGGTGCGCGGCGGCGCGGGTCCCCACAGTTCCGCGATCACCACGTCGACCGGCACGACCCGGTTCGCGCTCAGCGCCAGCAGCGCGAGCGCCTGCCGCAGTTTCCCGGATTTCGGTGTGCGGTTGTCCTCGTCGTGCCACAGCTCGAAGGAGCCGAGCACCTCGAAGCGAATCATCTCCATCCCCCCATGACAGAATTCGCACATACGTGATCCTCGTCCACCGGACGAGGAATTCACGGTTCCCCGGTGCGCGGCGGGACCATATCCAGCGGATAGGAACAGCGACAAGAGGGCGATCCGAAATACTTCCCGCGGTGGCGGAAAGTGGCACTGCCGATACCCCTTTCGACACACTCCCGGAACCCGGCCGACTTCGCGGTCCGAGCTCGGCGGACACGCGGGCGCTGGACCGAACGGACGAGTCGTGCGGTAGGTTTCCGCGCCTCACCCGCCGAAGCCGCCCGGAGGCATACGCTCGGGGTAGCCATGGGGGGCAATCGCACGGTTCTGGGGGAACTTCATGCGCGATAGCGGCGGCACGTCATGTGAAACGGTCTCACAATCGTCCGGTGACGGGGACGATCCGGCCGGGAAGCCGGGACAACGCACCCGGCCGGTGCGGACCCTGGTCACCGGATATCCGGCGCTGTTCATGGAGGGGCTTCGCGAGATGGTGTCGGCCACGTCCGGGCTGACCGTCGTCGGCGAGGCCACCACCGCCGGTTCGGCGACCGCGATGGCGGCCGTGCTGCGGCCGGACGTCGTGCTGTACGACCTGGACATGCCCGGCGGCCGGCCCGCACACGCGGTACGCAGGCTGCGCGAATCCTGTCCGCGGGCCCGGATCATCGCGCTCAGCACGCACGAGGAGCCCGCGCTGTTACGGGGCCTGTCCGACCTGGACGTCAACGGGTACCTGCTCAAGAGCGTGAGCCGGCACGAACTGCTGGCGTCCGTGCTCAGCGCGCCCGCCGACGACGAGCGCGTCACGCTGTCCATCTCGCGGACCCTGCTGACCCACCTGAACGGCACGACCGCGCTGCTGTCCAGACGGGAACGCGAAGTGCTCGCGCTCGCCGCCGAGGCGCTGAGCAACGCGCAGATCGCGGTCCGGTTGGGAATCCGCGAGGGCACCGTGAAACGGCACCTGCGCAACGTGTTCGTCAAGCTGGGCGCGGTGTCCCGGATCGACGCGGTGAACAAGGCGATCGCGACGTCCCTGATCTCCACCCCGCAAAGCCGCCGCCCGTGACGTGCCGGTCTACCCGAGGAGGCCGGAGTGCTCCACGTACACGTTCCGCATGTACTCGTCGGCATCGGCGCGGTGGCAGCGGTAGTACCCGAGGTACCCGTCCCGGAACGTACCCGCCGGGTACGGCTTGACGTACTCCTCCACGACGTGCGGTGTCCGCCACAGTTCCCGGTCCATCAGGTACACCTCCGGCGGCGTGAAGTGGTCCCAGACCCTCTCCAGATCAGCCACGTCCGGCGCGTCGAGCACCAACTCGTCCACGTACCCCAGGGTGACCGTCAGGACCGCCACCAGATCCCGGGACCGCTTGCGGTACGCGTCGACCAGCGCGTCGAACGCGACGAACGCGTCCGCCACGGCCCGCTCTTCCCGGTAGCCCTCGATCAGCAGGTCGTCGATGTGGACCGAGTCGAACCTCGCCCGCCGGAAATGGTCGCCGTCCACCGCACGACCGCACCACTCCCGGACCCGATCCGCGATCTCCGACTCAGTGCTCACGGAACGAACCCCAAGCCCCGGTCGTGGAGCCCGGCCGGACGATCATCAGCACGGTCACCACGGCCCACAGGGACGTTGAACAGACCCGTGTACATCGCCGGCAGCATAGCCGCCTTCAGGTCCGGAGTCCCCTCGGCGGCCAGACCCAGTTCATCGTCCACGACCTGCCACCCGCCCCGCGCGGTTCCACGTTGGAGCCGCTCCTCCGCTGGATGGAGGACAACGCCTCCCGCGACCTCACCCTGGACGACCTGACGGACCGGCGAGTCCGTACAACAGCAGCGCGGTCAACGTGTCCACGACGGTCTCGTCGTCCGTGCCCGGGCCGTGGTCGCCCGCCGTCAAAACGGCGAAGCCGAGCATGGACAGCATCGCGCCCATCGCGGCGGCCACCAGGACGGGGTCGCCCGGCAGCGCGTGCCCCCGGTCCCGCAGGTACTCCAGGTGTTCGCGCAGGGTCCCGGTCTCGCCGGCAAGGCTCTGCCAGGCGCGCCCCTCGGTGAGGTCGCCGCTCATGACCGACTGCATCCGGGCGACCACGACGGGCAGGTGGTCGCGGTACACGGTCCAGGCGACCGCGAGGTGGTCGCGCAGCTGGGCCGGGTCGGTCAGGTCGTGGTCGCGCGGGTGGTCGTGCGCGCCGATCTCGGCGTCGGCCTGGCTGCCCAGGTCCGCCAGCAGCGCCTGGAGCAGGTCTTCCTTGCTGCCGAAGTGGTCGTAGAACGAGCCGGTGGCCCGACCCGCGGCGGCCGTGATGTCGGTGACCTTCGTGTCCAGGTAGCCGCGTTCGGCGAACAGTCTCCTGGCCGCCTGCTTGAGCGCGGCCTCCGTCTCGGCCGCCTTCGCCTTTCGCACACCCACCGGGCCGATCCTTCCTCATGCGGTTGACGGGTCGTCGCCGGACACCCCATACTGAATCCAGATTCGGTGAATTTCAATTCAGTGAACATGCCTTCAGGAGGACGGACATGCAGGTCATCGTGGTCGGCGGGGGTGTCGCCGGCGCGGCCAGCGCGATCGCGCTACGACGGATCGGGGCCGAGGTCACGGTCTACGAGGCGTACCGGGACCCGGCGGGCCCGGTCGGCTCGTTCCTCAGCCTGGCGGTCAACGGCCTGCGCGGGCTGGAACTGCTCGACCTGCCACCCGTCCGGGACCTCGGCTTCGAGGTGGACCGGCAGCGGATGTGGTCGGCGTCCGGCCGCCTGCTCGGCGACACGCCCCGCGGACGTCGGGAAGGCGACACCCTGCGCAGCGTCACGCTGATGCGCGGCCACCTCGTGGAAGCGTTGCGGGACAAGGCACTACAGGCAGGCGCCCACATCGTCACCGGCGAACGGCTGGTCGACGCGACCACCACACCCCACGGCGTGCGCGCCGAGTTCTCCAGCGGGCGCACCGCGGAGGCCGATCTCCTGATCGGTGCCGACGGCATCCGGTCGGCGACCCGCCGCATCCTCGACCCGCACGCCCCCGAGCCGGTCTACGCGGGCCTCTACCACGCGTCCGGCACCGCGTCGGGCCTCGGACTGGAGCCCGGCAGGTTCAACATGATCTTCGCCCGCAACGGGGCGTTCGCACACCTCACAACGCCGGACGGCACCACGTGGTGGTCGGCGCAGACCGCCGCCCCCACACCACCCGACCCGGCGACCGTCGACCTGCCCCACCTCGCCGCGCTCTACCCCGAAAAACAGCCGTCGGCGATCCTGCGCGCGGCCACCCACCTGCACCGGCCGACGATCCAGCACACGCTCGCCGAAGTCCCGGTGTGGCACGACGACCGGATCGTCCTCGTCGGCGACGCGGGCCACCCGGTCGGCGCGGGCCAGGGCGCGTCGATGGCCGTCGAGGACGCCGTGGTCCTGGCCGGCCTCCTCGCGACCTCACCCGCCCCGGCCGCGCTCGCCGCCTACGACCAGGCGCGCCGGGCCCGCATCGGCCGGATGGCCAAGGCGGCGAGCAAGAACCGCGACGCGAAGACCGCCGGCCCGATCCGCCGCCGGCTCAACGACGTGCTGATGTCCGTCGCCCTCCGCCACTTCCACGACCGCGCCACCGGCTGGCTCTACACCCACCGGCTCGACCCGTTGCCCGTCCCGGCACCCCGGTAGCACTCACCACCGGAGCAGACCCGCGACCACCTTGCCGACCGTGACGACCTTCCCCAGGGGGCTGGGGCGGTCCACGGTCCCGAAGCCGCCGGACGGCATGGAGTCGAGCCGCGCGCGCAGCCGGCGGAAGCTGTCGACCTGGCGTCGCAGCAGTTCCAGGTCGACGTAGTCCCCGTCGGCCGACGACAGCAGGTACTGGGGAGCGGTGACCAGGGAGATCGCGGGAATGCGGTGGTGGAGCAACGGCTCCCCCTCCCCGAAGTGGATCAGCGGGCTGGGCCTGGACACCCGGACCGGCTCGACGCCACGCCATTCCAGCTCCGCCAACGTCTTCAGCTCACGCGTGGTCGCGTACAGCAGCTCCGGCTCGGGAGCCCCGGTCGGCCCGTACGTGCCGGCGACCGGATCGTCGCGGTACTCCCGCGCGCCGAGGTGTTCGATCGCCAACCCCGCCACCCCACGTCGGGGACCGGCCCACAGGTCCCGATGGTCGTCCAGCCAGCGGGTGGTGGCCTGACCCTCCTTGGTCATCGCCGGAATCCGCATGTGCCCGGTGGTCAACACGAACACCGTGGTCCGCTCCGGCGGCTGCGCGACGACATCACGAGCCAACTCGACCAGCCCGATGTGCCCGTTCTCCTCCACGACGTTCGTGCCGTCGCTGTGGCTGACGACCAACACCGTCTCGTCCGGACGACGGGTGCCCTCCACCATCGTCCAGACCGTCCGAGTAGCAGCTCCAGGAGTCAGCACGCCCGCCAACGTCAACCGCGCCTCCTCCTCACGTTCGGCCGCCGCCAACACGTCACGAGCGGCGTCACCGGCCACGAAGACAGCCGGAATGTCCTGATACGGCAACGTGAACGGCACGTACTGCCCCCGCGCCGCATCCACCGAAAGCCCCCGCCAGGCGAACACGACGGCGGACACCCCGGCCTTCCGGGCCCGGGACAACCCGGCACCCGCCAACGTGGCGGGAATCAACGGGTGCTTCATCCGCTCCCACGGCCGCCGACCGTCCCAAGTGGACACAAGAACGTCCATCGGCAGCATCCGGTTGTCCACCTCGACCACCGCGATACCACCCCGGGCCGCAGACCACCGAGGCACCAACCCCCGCAACCGTCGCAGCGGCCCACCGACCCCCGAAGTCACACCCGAGTACGGAAACACCGACGACACATCGACAACCCGCTCCCCCACGACCAACCGCAGACCGTCGTCAGCGGGCGGGTCCCACCGCGTGAAGGTATGCCGGTCCTCCCGCACACTCAGCCCGAGCTCCTCCCACTGCCCGGCCACATGCCCGATCAGCTCCTCGTGCGCGGCACTACCCGTCAACCGAGGCCCCAACCGGGCCAACAGCTCGATCTCCGCCTCCACCACAGCCCGCCGAACCGGCTCCACGAACCCTCCCTACCGTCACCCTGCACCAGTACCGCAGCGTAGTTTCTCCGCGGTACCTCCGATATTCGGCGACTACCGCACCTCGGCGACGACGATCGGAGGTGCTTCGATCTCGCTTGCCCTGGGCAGGCGGGGCACCCAGAAGATGCCGATCAGCGCCGCCACGACAGCGAGGACGAAGATCACGCCGAACAGCAGGGACGGGCTGTTGAGGGCCAGGGCGGGCGTTCCGATGGCGAACAGTGCCGCCACCACGCGTCCGAACGCGATCGTCACGCCCTGCGCCGTGGTCCTCAGCAGTGTGGGCACGAGCTCCTGCGACCACACCTTGTAGATCCCCTCACCCGAGAACGCGCCGCCCAGCACGACGAGGATCTTGGTGCCGACCAACGCGACCTGAGTCGTCCCCAGCACCAACGGGAGCACCCAGCCGATCACCGTCAGCACCGAACCCACCACCAGCCAGGTGAACCGGGCCGGGGTGTCGACCACGCGCAGGAAGAACACGCCCGCCAGCACCGCGATCGGGATGCCGATCAGGCTCAACAACGCGAACGTCTCGGCCTTCCCGCCGGTCAGGTTGACCCACACGAACGCACCGAACTGGCCCATGGTGTTCGCCCCCACGTTCCACGCCGCGAAGTACAGCCCGGTCGCCACCATCGCGAACACCACAGGCGGCTTGAACAGTTGGCTGACGTGGCTGAGTCGGATGTCCGAGGACACCTTCCCGACCGAACCACGGGCCGCCGTCCACTCGGCGGACTCGCGCATGGTCAGCCGCAGCGCCAACACGATCAGCGCCACCACCAGCAGGTGTCCGAACAGGATCCGGCCACCGGTCGTGCCCATGGACAGGAACACCGTGCTCAGCGCGCTGGACGCGATGATCCCGCCGCCCCACAGGAGTTGGGAGAAGGCCACCATCCTGCCCTTCTTCCCCTCCGGTGCCTCCTCGTTGACCATCGCCAACGACACCGGCAGGTCCGCGCCGATCGCGAGACCGACCGTCACCACGCCCACGTAGAGCATCCCGACCCCGGTCGCCCCGACGAGCGCGGCCACGCCGATCGCGTACAGGACCATCGACAGGGTGAACACCCGCCGCCGGCCGAACCGGTCGCCCAGTCGGCCGCCGAACAGCGCGCCGACCGCGAACATGAACGTCTCCAGGCCCAGCAGTCCGCCGATCTCACCGGGCGTCAGCCCGAACTCGGACGCGTACAGCGTGCCCAGTACCAGCCCGGACGTGACCAGCGCGCCCGCGTCCAGATAGGACGCCATGCCCGCCAATACGGCGACCTTCCACGGGTGATTCGCCTCGGTGATGTTCGACATCGGCCCTCCCGACTACACTGACGGGTGTCACTTACACGCGTAACTGGCGCGCGTCAGTAGAGTAGGTCGCACGAAGCCAGACCTCAACACCGAACCGAGGCGGACATGACGAACGAGGCCGGCGGACGGGCGGCGCGCCGCGTCACGAGCGCGGACGTCGCCCGGGAGGCGGGGGTCTCCCGCGCCACCGTGAGCTACGTCCTGAACAACACGCCCCACCAGTCCATCCCGGACGAGACGCGCCGCCGCGTCCGCGAGGCGGCCACCCGCCTGCACTACACGCCGTCGGCCGCCGCGCGCACGCTCAGCCGGGGACACAGCGACGTGGTCCTCTACCTGCTCCCGGAGACGCTCCCGCTCTACACCCAGTTCGGCGTCCTCCTCGAACAGCTCTCCAGCTCGCTGGCCCGCGCCGGGCTGACCCTGGTGGCCCACCCGTGGTCACGCGACCAGCGGCCCACCAACCAGGTCTGGAAGGCGCTCGCACCGGTCGCCGTGCTGGCGCAACACCTCGAACCCGACGAGATCAAGGCCATGCACGAGGCCGGCGTCCGGGTCGCCCGCACCGCGACCGAGCCGGACGAGTTCCACCGCTGGTCCTACGCCGTCCAGGACGAGATCTGCGACCGCCAGGTCGAGGCCCTCGCCGCGGCCAGCCACGAACGCCTCGGCTACGCGATCCCCGACGACGAACGCGTCCACGACGAGGTCGAACGACGCCACGGCGGCGTCCGCCGGGCCTGCGCCGCGCGTGGCCTGCCCGAACCGGTCGCGCTCGTCGTCGGCGGGAGCCCCGGTACGGCGGCGAAGACCGTCACCGCGTGGCGCTCGGCGAAAGTCACCGGCATCTGCGCCTTCGACGACGTCAGCGCGCTCGCCGTCCTCGCCGGACTGCGCCACCGGGGCCTGTCCGCGCCGGCCGACCTGGCGGTGGTCGGCGTCTACGACAGCCCGGTCGCCAAGCTCGCCGATCCCCCGCTCACCACGGTCGCCATCGACGCCAAGGCGATGGCCGACTACGCCGCCAAGGTCCTGCTGCGCCGCATCGAGGGCAAGACGCAGCCCCGCCGCACGGGACCGGCCGTGACCCGCCTGGTCGCGCGCGACTCCGTCTGAGGACCGCCCCGACCGACCGAAAGGACCACCATGCCGCCCACCTGGACCGCGAAGATGATCGGCCCGGACGAGGACTTCGCCGGCGCACCGTTGCTGCGCAAGGAGTTCCTGCTGGACCCCGACCACGGCGAGGTGGTCGGCGCGGTGCTGCACGCCACCGCGCGCGGCGTGTTCACCGCCCGGGTCGACGGGATCGCGGTCGGCGACGACGTGCTCAGCCCCGGCTGGTCCAGCTACGAGTGGCGGCTGCGCTACCTGACCCACGACGTGACCGACCTCGTCCGCGCCGCCGACGACACCGTCGTGCTGGGCATCGAACTGGGCAACGGCTGGTACCGGGGCCGACTGGTGAAGATCGGTATGCGCGCACTCTACGGCGACGAGCTGGGCGCGTTGGCACAGCTGGAGATCGAGTACCGCGACGGTCACCGGCAGACCGTGGTCACCGACGAGTCGTGGCAGTCCGGCCCGTCGGCGACGACCGTCAACGACCTCTACGACGGCCAGACGATCGACGCCCGCCGCCACGACGAAACCTGGCAGCGGCCCGGTTTCACCGGTGAGGGCTGGGTCGGCGTGCACGTCCAGGAGTTCGACCAAACGCTCCTCACCCCGCACGCCGGTCCCCCGGTGACCCGTCACGAGGTGATCCGCCCCGTCGAGATCCGGACCTCCCCGACCGGCCGCACACTGGTCGACTTCGGCCAGAACCTGGTGGGCTGGCTGCGTTTCGAGGTCCAGGGCGAGCCCGGTACCACGATCACCGTCCGGCACGCCGAAGTGCTGGAGGACGGCGAACTGGGCACCCGTCCGCTCCGCTCCGCCGACGCCACCGACCGGTTCGTGCTGTCCGGCGGCGTCGACCGGTTCGAGCCGACCCTGACCTTCCACGGCTTCCGCTACGCCGAGATCGAGGGCTGGCCCGGCGAGCTGACCACCGACTCCCTGGTCGCCGTCGTCGTGCACTCCGACCTGCGCCGCACCGGCCGGTTCGAGTGCTCCGACGACCTGCTCAACCGCCTGCACCACAACGTGGTCTGGGGTGCGCGCGGCAACTTCCTTTCCCTCCCAACCGACTGCCCGCAGCGCGACGAACGCCTGGGCTGGACCGGCGACATCGCACTGTTCGCGCCGACCGCCGCGTTCCTGTTCGACGTCAAGGACTTCCTGCGCGACTGGCTCGCCGACCTCGCCGCCGAACAGTCCGCCGCCGACGGGCGGGTGCCGTTCATCGTGCCGGACGCCTTGAAATACATGGACGTCCCGGGCTTCCCGTCCCAGGAGAGCACCGCAGTGTGGGGCGACGCCGCAGTTTGGGTGCCGGAAGCGCTCTGGTGGGCCTACGGCGACCCCGCTGTGCTGGCCGAGTCGTTCGACTCGATGACCGCCCACGTGCGGCGGGTCGAGTCGCTGCTGTCCGACACCGGCCTGTGGGACCGGGGTTTCCAGTTCGGCGACTGGCTCGACCCCACCGCGCC
Source organism: uncultured Saccharothrix sp. (assembly GCA_965995405.1). Classification (GTDB taxonomy): domain Bacteria; phylum Actinomycetota; class Actinomycetes; order Mycobacteriales; family Pseudonocardiaceae; genus Actinosynnema. The sequence goes on along the minus strand of CBHFOL010000003.1, from coordinate 16,104 downwards.
GCCGGACACCCCGCAACTCGCCAAGGCCGCCAACGGTGTCGTCGCCACCGCGTGTCTGTATCGGAGCGCCCGAGTGGTCGCCGACGCGGCGAACGTGCTCGGCCACATCGAGGAGGCGGAGCACTTCGCCGCGCTCGCCGAACGCACCAGGACCGCGTTCAACAAGTACTACGTGACCGACAACGGCACCATCCACAGCGACGCGGTCACCGTCTACGCTCTGGCGATCTGCTTCGGCCTGCTGGACGAGCCGGTGCGGCAACGGGCCGGCGACCGACTGGCGGAACTGGTCGCCGAGAACGGCCACCGGATCGCGACCGGTTTCGCGGGCACCCCGTACGTCACCGACGCGCTCACCCGGACCGGGCACCTGGACGATGCCTACCGGCTGCTGCTCCAGCGGGAATGCCCGTCCTGGCTGTACGCGGTGACCATGGGCGCGACCACGATCTGGGAGCGCTGGGACTCGATGCTGCCCGACGGCTCCATCAACCCGGGCCAGATGACCAGCTTCAACCACTACGCGTTCGGCGCGATCGCCGACTGGATGCACCGGACCGTCGGCGGCATCGCGCCCGTCGAGCCCGGCTACCGGACGATCCGCGTCGCGCCCCGTCCGGGCGGCGGCCTGACCTGGGCGCGGACCAGCGTCGACACACCACACGGACAGGTGGCCGTGCACTGGTGGCTCGACTTCGACGGCAGGCTCGAACTGGACGTCACGGTCCCGGACGGCGTCACCGCCGAACTCGACCTGCCCGGCGCGGAGCCCCGGAGCGTCGGCGCGGGCCGGCACCTCGTCACCGGATCGCTGCCCGCCGTACCGCACCGTTCGGTGCCGTAGAGCACTTGCGGGTTGACTATCCGGGAAGCACCACCGACCATCGTTGAAACGTTTCAAGACCCATCGGGAGCGTCCCATGACCACCTTTGACGACATAGTCGGCGACTTGGCGCGGCAGGCGATCGAGCTGCCGTCGTGGGCGTTCGGGAACTCGGGCACGCGGTTCAAGGTGTTCTCCCAGCCGGGTGTCCCGCGCACCGTGGCGGAGAAGCTGGCGGATGCGGCGAAGGTCCACAAGCTGACCGGCCTCGCGCCGTCCGTGGCGCTGCACATCCCGTGGGACCGGGTCGACGACTTCGACCGGCTGCGCGCCCACGCCGAAGACCTCGGCGTGCGCCTGGGGACCATCAACTCCAACACGTTCCAGGACGACGACTACAAGTTCGGCAGCCTCACGCACGTGGACGACCGGGTGCGGGCCAAGGCGATCGCGCACATGCACGAGTGCGTCGACATCATGGACGTCACCGGCAGCCGCGACCTGAAGGTCTGGCTGGCGGACGGCACGAACTACCCCGGCCAGGGCGACCTACGCTCCCGCCAGGACCGCCTGGCCGACTCGCTGCGACAGGTCTACGCGCGACTCGGCGAGCACCAGCGGCTGGTGCTGGAGTACAAGTTCTTCGAGCCCGCGTTCTACGCCACCGACGTCCCGGACTGGGGCACGGCGTACGCGCACTGCGTCGCGCTGGGCGACCGGGCGGTGGTGTGCCTGGACACCGGGCACCACGCGCCGGGCACGAACATCGAGTTCATCGTGGCGCAGCTGCTGCGGCTGGGCCGGCTGGGCTCGTTCGACTTCAACTCGCGGTTCTACGCCGACGACGACCTGATCGTGGGCGCGGCGGACCCGTTCCAGCTGTTCCGCATCCTGCACGAGGTGGTGCGCGGCGGCGGATACGGCGGCGATGTGGCGTTCATGCTGGACCAGTGCCACAACGTGGAGGACAAGATCCCCGGCCAGATCCGGTCGGTGCTCAACGTGCAGGAGATGACCGCGCGGGCGCTCCTGGTGGACCGGGAAGCGTTGGCACACGCCGAGACCGCGGGCGACGTGCTGGCCGCGAACGAGGTGTTCATGGACGCCTTCTACACCGATGTCCGCGCCGACCTGGCCGACTGGCGGGCGAGCCGCGGCCTGCCCGCAGACCCGATGAAGTCCTACCGCGACAGCGGATACGCACAACAGATCGTCGCCGCCCGCGTCGGGGGCGACCAGGCCGGTTGGGGAGTCTGAACGTGAACACCACCGTGGAGCAGCTGCTGGCCCGGTCCAACCGGCTGGGCGCGGATCCCGTGAACACGAACTACGCGGGCGGCAACACGTCCGGCAAGGGCGTGGGCACCGACCCGGTGACCGGTCGGGACGTAGAACTGTTGTGGGTCAAGGGTTCCGGCGGAGACCTGGGCACGTTGACCGAGGCCGGCCTCGCCGTGCTGCGGCTGGACCGGGTGCGCGCGCTGGTCGACGTCTACCCCGGCGTCGAACGCGAGGACGAGATGGTCGCCGCGTTCGACCACTGCCTGCACGGCCGGGGCGGTGCCGCGCCGTCGATCGACACCGCGATGCACGCGCTGGTGGACGCACCGCACGTGGACCACCTGCACCCGGACAGCGGCATCGCGATCGCCACCGCCGCCGACGGCGAGGCGTTGACGGGCAAGATCTTCGGCGACAAGGTGGTCTGGGTGCCGTGGCGGCGGCCGGGTTTCCAGCTGGGCCTGGACATCGCCGCCATCCGCCGGGACAACCCGCAGGCGGTGGGCACGATCCTAGGCGGTCACGGCATCACGGCGTGGGGCGACACCAGCGACGAGGCCGAGGCCAATTCACGCTGGATCATCCGCACCGCTCAGTCCTATTTGGATATTCATGGTAAACCGAAGCCGTTCGGTGACACCGTTCCCGGCTTCGAGCCGCTGACCGAACCGGAACGCCACGCCAAGGCAGCCGCCCTGGCACCGTACCTCCGGGGCATCGCCGCACGAGACAACGCGGTGGTCGGCCACTTCACCGACCGCGCCGAGGTGCTGGAGTTCCTGGCGTCGGAGAAGCTCGGCCCGCTGGCGGAACTGGGCACGTCCTGCCCGGACCACTTCCTGCGCACCAAGGTGAAGCCGCTGGTGCTGGACCTGCCCGCGTCCGCCTCGATCGAGGACTGCGTCGCCCGGCTGGCCGAGCTGCACGAGGCGTACCGGGCGGACTACCGCGCCTACTACGAGCGCCACGCCGCACCCGACTCACCGGCCATGCGCGGCGCGGACCCGGCGATCATCCTGGTGCCGGGCGTGGGCATGTTCTCCTACGGCAAGGACGCCCAGACCGCCCGTGTGGCCGGGGAGTTCTACGTCAACGCCATCAACGTGATGCGCGGCGCGGAGTCGGTCTCCCGCTACTCCCCCATCGCCGAGGCCGAGAAGTTCCGCATCGAGTACTGGGCGCTGGAGGAGGCGAAGCTCCGCCGGACGCCCAAGCCCCGTTCGCACGCGGGCCGCGTGGCGCTGGTGACGGGTGCGGCGAGCGGCATCGGCAAGGCGATCGCGACGCGGCTGGCCGCCGAGGGCGCGTGCGTCGTGATCGCGGACCTGAACCTGGACAAAGCCCAGGAGGCCGCCGCCGAACTGGGCTCGGCGGACGTGGCCATCGGGGTGCGGGCCGATGTCACCGATCCGGAGCAGGTGCAGGCGGCCGTGGACGCGGCGGTGCTGGTGTTCGGCGGGATCGACCTAGTGGTCAACAACGCCGGGCTGTCGATCTCGAAGCCGTTGCTGGAGACCACGGATGCCGACTGGGACGTGCAGCACGACGTGATGGCGAAAGGCAGTTTCCTGGTCGCGCGGGCCGCCGCGAAAGCCATGGTCGCCCAGGGGATCGGCGGCGACATCGTCTACATCTCGTCCAAGAACTCGGTGTTCGCCGGGCCGAACAACGTGGCCTACAGCGCGGCGAAGGCCGACCAGGCGCACCAGGTCCGGCTGCTGGCCGCCGAACTGGGCGAGCACGGCATCCGCGTCAACGGCGTGAACCCGGACGGTGTGGTGCGCGGCAGCGGGATCTTCTCCGGCGGCTGGGGTGCGCAGCGGGCGGCGGTGTACGGGGTGCCGGAGGACGAGCTGGGCGCGTTCTACGCCAAGCGCACCCTGCTCAAGCGGGAGGTGCTGCCCGAACACGTCGCCAACGCGGTGGCCGCCATCACGTCGGCGGAATTCAGCCACACCACCGGTTTGCACGTGCCGGTGGACGCGGGCGTCGCCGCCGCGTTCCTGCGATGAGGGTGTTCGGCGCGGTCGACATCGGCGCGTCCGGTGGCAGGGTGGTCGCCGGGCTGGTCGACGGCGACCGCACGACCCTGGACGTCGTCCACCGGTTCCCGAACGGGGCCGTGCCGAGCGGCGGGCACCTGCGGTGGAACTTTTCCGGCCTGTACCAACAGGTTCTGGTCGGCCTACGGGCGTTGGCCACGACGTACCCGCAGGTCGAGTCGATCGGGATCGACACGTGGGCGGTCGACTACGGGCTGCTGGACGCCGACGGACGGCTGATCGCCGAGCCCGTCTCCTACCGGGACGGGCGCACGGCGGACGCGGTGGAGCGCGTGCACGCGCTGGTGTCGCCAGAGGAGCTGTACGCGGTCAACGGTTTGCAGTTCCTGCCGTTCACCACGGTCTACCAACTCGCCGCCGAGACGGAACGGGCCGCGCACGTCGTGCTGCTGCCGGACCTCCTGGCGTACTGGCTGACCGGCGTGCTGCGGACCGAGGTGACCAACGCCTCCACGACCGGCCTGCTCGACGTCCACACCGGCACGTGGTCGCAGGAGTTGTTGCGGCGACTGGACATCCCAAACCTGTTGCCGCCGTTGCAGCAGCCGGGCGAGGTGCGCGGTCCACTACTGGCCGAGGTGGTAAGGACGACCGGCCTCCCTTCGACCACCGTGGTGACCACGGTCGGATCACACGACACCGCGTCGGCGGTCGTCGCGGTGCCTGCGGAGCGGGATTTCGCTTATGTTTCCAGCGGAACGTGGTCGCTGGCCGGGGTGGAACTGCCCCGGCCGGTGGTCACCGAGCACGCGCGGCGGGCGAACTTCACCAACGAGGGCGGGGTGGACGGCCGAACCCGGTTCCTGCGCAACATCGGCGGCCTGTGGCTGTTGCAGGAATGCGCCAGAACCTGGGGCGTCGACGTGACGGTCCTGGCTGCCGAAGCGGAAACGCTGCCCACCGGCGGCCCGCTGCTGGACGTGGACGACCCGGCGTTCATCCCGCCCGACGACATGCCCCGCCGCATCACCGACGCAATCGCCGCCACCGGTCAGGAGCCGCCGACCACCCGGGCCGCGATCGCCCGGTGCGTGCTGGACTCACTGGCCACAGTCTACGCCCGCACCACGGAGGCGGCCGGCGGGCTGGCCGGGGTGGACGTCACCGCGATCCACATCGTCGGCGGCGGTTCGCGCAACGACCTGCTGTGCCGGCTCACCGCCGAGCTCTCGGGGCTGCCGGTCACCGCCGGTCCGGTCGAGGCGACCGCGCTGGGCAACGTGCTGGTGCAGGCTCGGGCGCACGGCGCGGCCCCGTCGTCGCTGGAGGAGATCCGCGCCCGGCTGGCCGCGACCCAGCCGATCCGGGTATTCCGACCGTCGTGGTGACCGCGCGGGACGTGGCCGCCGCCGTCATCCGCGAGTCGGGCCGCCCGCGTGCCGCACCCACTCCCGGTAGAAACCCTCGACATGCCGGGTGACCCGGGTGACGGCCAGGTCTGGATCACCGGCCCGGATGGCACGCAGGATGCCCCGGTGCTCCCGGCGCAGCCGCTCGGCGGTGTGGTTCCAGTCGGGCAACGCGGCGACCGCGTCCAGCACGGTGGAGTGGATCGCGTCGCGCAGAGCCGCCATCACCGCCGTGTTCACCGCGTTGCCCGCCGCTGCCGTGAGCGCCACGTGGAAGTCCGCGTCGAGCTGGTGGAACGCGTCCGCGTCCAGCCCGGGGTCGTCCATCCGGTCCAGCAGCTCCCCGGCCCGATCCAGCTCAGGCGAGTCCGGAACCCGGGCGGCAGCCGCCGCCGAGTGGCTCTCGATCATCACCCTGGTACCGACCAGATCGGCCGGCGACAACCGCCGAGTAGCCAAGTGCAACCGCAACGCAGCCCCAATGCCCCCCGCCGCATCAGCGATCACCGTCGTACCCGCATCCGGCCCCGACCCGACGCCACTACGCACCACACCCAACGCCTGGAGCACACGGATCGCCTCCCGCACGGTGGGCCGGCTGACCCCGAGTTCCTCGGCAAGCTGCCGCTCGGCAGGCAACTGCCGCCCCACCACCAGCCGACCCGACGCAAGCTCGCCCTCGACGTGCCGCAGCACCGCCGCGTACCCGCTCACCGCACCCCTCCCCACCTGTGGTCAGACCACAGCACTGGTGTGGTCAGACCACAGAGTCTACTGTGTCCGACGTGAGAGTCGCGCTGTTCGTCACCTGCCTCGTGGACGGCCTGTTCCCCGACATCGGGAAGGCCACCGTCACCCTGTTGGAGCGCCTGGGCCACCAGGTGGTCGTCCCCAGTGGACAGACGTGCTGCGGCCAGATGCACGTCAACACCGGCTACGCCGGCCAGGCCGTGCCGATCATCCGCAACCACGTGGAGGCCTTCGCCGATGTCGACGCCGTGGTGGTTCCGTCGGGCTCCTGCGCGGGCACGGTCCGCCACCAGCACGCCGACGTGGCCCGCGCACACGGCGCACCCGCACTGGCCAACGCGGCGACCAAGGTGGCGAAGCGCACCTACGAGCTGTCCGAGTTCCTGATCGACGTACTGGGCGTGACCGACGTAGGCGCGTACTTCCCACACCGCGTCACCTACCACCCCACCTGCCACTCCCTGCGGATACTGGGCGTCGGCGACCGCCCACTACAACTCCTACGCGCCGTCCGAGGCATCGACCTGGTCGAACTGCCCGCCGCCGACACGTGCTGCGGCTTCGGCGGCACGTTCGCAATCAAGAACGCCGACACGTCCACCGCGATGCTGGCCGACAAGATGACGTCCGTCATCGGCACCGGAGCCCGCGTGCTCACGGCCGGTGACTCGTCATGCCTCATGCACATCGGCGGCGGCCTGAGCCGCATCCGCGCCGGCGTCCGCCCGCTGCACCTGGCGCAGATCCTGGCGAGCACCGCCGACGCCCCGATGGAGGTGGCACCCCGATGACATTCCTCGGAATGCCCGCCAAAAACCTGATCGGCGAACCGTTCCCCACCGCCGCCCGAGCCGCCCTGGGCAACTCCCAACTGCGCCGCAACCTGGCCAAGGCCACCGGCACGATCCGCGCCAAGCGCGCGTCCGTAGTCGCCGAAGTCCCGGACTGGGCCCAACTCCGCACAGCAGGCGCGGCAATCAAGGACGCGGTCCTGGCCGACCTGGACACCCACCTCCTCAAACTCGAAGCCGCCCTGACCGAACGCGGCACCACCGTGCACTGGGCACGGGACGCCGCCGAAGCCTCCCGGGTGGTCACGGAACTGGTGCGGGCCACCGGAACCCGCGAGGTCATCAAGGTCAAGTCCATGGCCACCGCCGAGATCGGCCTCAACGAAACCCTTGCGGCGGCCGGGATCCAGGCCATCGAGACCGACCTCGCCGAGCTGATCGTGCAGCTCGGCCACGACAAGCCCAGCCACATCCTGGTGCCCGCCATCCACAAGGGCCGCGCCGAGATCCGCGACCTGTTCCGCCGCGAGATGCCCGGCGTGGACCCGGACCTCACCGACGACCCGCGTGCCCTGGCCGAGGCCGCCCGCCGCTACCTGCGGCACAAGTTCACCACCGTGGACGTGGCGGTGTCCGGCGCGAACTTCGCGGTGGCCGACAGCGGGGCACTGGTGGTGGTCGAGTCCGAGGGCAACGGCCGGATGTGCCTGACCCTGCCGCGCACCCTGATCAGCGTCGTGGGCATCGAGAAGCTGGTGCCCACGTGGCAGGACCTGGAGGTGTTCCTCCAACTGCTGCCGCGGTCGTCGACCGGCGAGCGGATGAACCCGTACACGTCGGTGTGGACCGGCCCCACCGAGGGCCAGACCAGCCACGTCGTCCTGGTCGACAACGGCCGCACGGCCACCCTCGCCGACCCGGACGGCCGGGCCGCGCTGCGCTGCATCCGCTGCTCGGCGTGCCTGAACTCGTGCCCGGTGTACGAGCGGACCGGCGGCCACGCGTACGGCTCGGTCTACCCGGGTCCCATCGGCGCGGTGCTGTCGCCGCAGCTGACCGGGGTCGAGCACAACGAGACGCTGCCGTTCGCGTCGTCGCTGTGCGGTGTCTGCTACGACGTGTGCCCGGTGGCGATCGACATCCCGTCGATGCTGGTGCACCTGCGGGAAAAGGTCACCGACGCCAAGTCCCCGAACGTCGAGTCGACCGCCATGCGCGCCATCGCGTGGGCGATGTCCGACGCCGGCCGCTGGCGGCGGGTGCTGCGCATGGGCAGGCTCGGCCGCGCCCTGGGCCGCCGCCGGGACCGCATCGGCCGCCTCCCACCGCCGCTGTCCGCGTGGACCGACGCCCGCGACCTGCCCCGCCCGCCGCAGCAGACGTTCCGCGACTGGTGGGAATCCCGATGAGCTTTCCCGGAGCCCCGATGACCAACGCCCGAACCGTCGTCCTCGCCCGCGTCGCCGCCGCCCTCGCCGCCCGGCCACCCGCGCCGGACGTCCCCCGCGAATACCGCCGCGCGGGCACGCTGGGACCGGCCGACGTCGACCTGTTCGCCGACCGACTGCGCGACTACCGCGCCCACGTCCGTTTCGCGCCGACCGACGGCATCGCCGAAGCCATCGCCGAAGCCCTCCGGGAACGCGGAGCACAGCACGTCGTGGCCGCACCCGGCGTGCCCGCGACATGGGCACCGCACGCGAATCGGTCCGAAGTGGACACCGCGACCCTGGACCACGCCGACGCCGTGCTCACCGCCTGCCACGTGGCCATCGCCGCCACCGGCACGATCATCCTCGACCACGACGCACCCGACCAAGGCGTCCGCGCGCTCACCCTGCTCCCCGACTACCACCTCGTGGTGGTCCGCCGGGACCAGATCGTCGCCGACGTCCCGGACGCCGTCGCCGCGCTGACCGACATCCGCACCCAGACCTGGATCAGCGGCCCCTCGGCCACCAGTGACATCGAACTGGAACGCGTCGAAGGCGTGCATGGCCCACGCACCCTGGAGGTCGTCGTCGCGGGCTGACCACCATCCGGGTACAGCCCACACCGACCCGCCCGCTCCGATCAGCGACGTGCCACACTCCGAGGACCACTCGGTTCGCCCCGGACCCCGGCGGGCTGCCCCATGACCTGCCGGAGGTCCCATCATGGAGCCTTATCCCACAATGCCCGACGGGACCGAGGACCGACCGGCGCGGCGACGGGTCGTGGCAGCCGACATCGAAGCGCTGGAGGCGTTCACCGAAGGTCTGCGGGCCGCCGACTACCAACATGGCGGCCGTCGTTCCCGAGTGGCCGCGGTAGGCCGGCTTCCGTCCGCGTTGGCGTTGCTGGAACTCCCCGGCACCGCTCGGGTCACCCGGGCGCTGCGCACGGCCGTGGCCGACCTGCACAACGTCGCCGGCTGGACGTCCTTCGACACCGGCCTGACGAGCGATGCCCTGCGCCACTTCGACACCGCGCTCGCGTTGGCGGCCGACGACAACGCCTCGCTCACCTCCAACGTGCACTACCGCCTCGGCAGGCTGTGGCTGCACCACGACGCACCCGGCTGGGCGATGGCGGAACTCCAGCTCGGCGAACGTGCCGCGCTGGCAAGCGGTTCGGCGCTGGCGCTGGCGGTGGTCTTCGCGAACCAGGCGTGGGCGCGGGCCCGGATGGGCGTGTCGGACGACGCCGTGGCGCTGCTGTCCGAGGCCCGGGAGAACTTCGCGCGCTCCGACGAGGATCCCGCGCCGGGTTGGGCCGCGTTCTTCAACGCCGCCGACCTGTCGGCGCTCACCGGAGTGGTGTTCACCGAACTGGCTCGGACCGTGGACCCCCGGTTCACCGAGCTCGCGGTGCCCGCCCTGTCCGTCGCGGTCGAGGGGTACTCGCCGGGCATGGCGCGCAGCCGCACGCTCAGCCTGATCTCACTGGCCACCTGCCACCTGCTGGACGACCAGGTCGACCCGGCGGTGGCTCTCGGCGAACAGGCGGTCGACCGGTGCGAAGAGCTGACGTCGACCCGCACCACCGAACGCCTCCGACCGCTGCGCAACGAGGCCGCCCGGCGACGCACCAACCCCGACGCGCGAGCCCTGGTGGAACGCATCCGCGCGTTCCGCCCGGCGACGGACGAACCGGTCGGACCGGACCCGGACCGGTAGGCTGGCCGAACGCACCCGCCGGACCGGCAGCCCGTCCACCGACCGGCGCGGCGGGCAGGTGCGTGGTGGAGGCGGAGCTTGGCCGACACGGGCAGTGCGGGTCCACTCGGCACATCGTCGAGCAGTACGCGATGTGGACGCCGTCGTGGTTGAGTCGCGGGCGGCCGAGGTGTGGTCCCGGCTGCACCGCCTGGCGCAGGACAAGGGCGAGCCGGTGTCCCTGCGGCACGCGTGCGTGGTGTGCGCGCGGACCGTGGCGGCGAGCGGCGCGGGGCTGTCGATGGCCCGTGACGACAAGGTGTTCGAGCCGGTGTTCGCCACCGACGTCCGCAGCCGGGAACTGGACGAACTCCAGTTCACCCTCGGCGAGGGACCGTCGGTGGACGCCGCGATCTGGGACGCGCCCGTGCTGATCGGCGACCTGCTCGGCGCGGAGGCCGCGGCCCGGTGGCCGGGGTTCACGCCCGAGGCGGCCCGGCTGCGGGTGCGGTCGGCGATCGCGCTGCCCGTCCGGGCGGGCGCGGTCCGGCTCGGCGTCCTGACCGCCTACCGCGACGAGCCGGGCGTGCCCGCCGCGCCCGCCGTGGCCGAGGCCCTGGTGTGCGCGGACGCCGTGCTGGTGCTGGCGCTGGACGAGCACGGCGGCATCAGCCGGTCCCTGGAGGACCTGCTGGACACCGACTTCGCCACCCACCGCGCCCGGCTGCACCAGGCCGCCGGGATGGTCTCCGTGCAGACCGAATCGAGCCTCGCCGACGCGCTGGCCCGGCTGCGGGCGTACGCCTTCGCCCGGGAACGACCGCTCGCCGAGGTCGCCGCCGCCGTGCTCGACCGCCGGCTGCGCTTCACCGCCGACCACGACGACACCCCGCCGAACGGCCGGCGTTTCCCCCTTCCCGACGGTGGCGCCGCGACCGGGGAGAACGAGAAGGGCAAGGACCGATGACAACCCAGAACCAACACGTGCGGGACACCTTCATCCTGCTCGCGGACACGCTGGTTGCCGACTTCGACCTGATCGAGTACCTGGACCTCCTGGCCCGCCGCTGCGCGGACCTGCTGGAGGTCACCGCCTGCGGGCTGCTGCTGATCGACCACTACCACATCCTCACCACCGTGGCCGCCTCCTCCGAGGAGGCACGGCTGCTGGAGCTGTTCCAGCTACAGAACTCCGAGGGTCCCTGCCTGGACTGCTACCACAGCGGCAGCCCCGTGACGTGCCCCGACCTGAGCCGGTCCGACCGGCGCTGGCCCCGCTTCACCGCCGCCGCGCTGGACAGCGGCTTCCACGGGGTGCACGCCGTGCCGCTGCGGCTGCGCGACCAGGTCATCGGCACCATGAACATGTTCACCGCCGCACCCGGACCGCTCGGCCCGGCCGCGCTGGAACTCGGTCAGGGACTGGCGGACATGGCCACCATCGGGATCCTGCACGAGCGGATCGTCCGGCGGCACGAGATGGTCACCGAACAGCTCCAGACCGCCCTCAACAGCCGCATCCTGATCGAGCAGGCCAAGGGGGTGCTCGCCGAACGCCTGCAACTGCCCGTGGACGACGCGTTCGCCGTCCTGCGCGGCCACGCCCGCGCCACCGGCCGCCGACTGCTCGACGTGGCGGCGGCCGTGGTCGACGGCACCCTCACCATCACCGACACCTGAACTCGTGGGATGCCAACAGCCATGTTCCGATCCGTAAGAGCCAGCCGCCCGGAGGTCCGCTGCTTCTCCACGGCGCAGGTTAGGATCCGATCTCGTGTCCGGCTACGACCCACGACCGAGTGAACGGTCGCCACGTCGGTATGTCGGCGACCGTTCAGCCGATACACCCTCGTCCAGAGTGCGAAACCGTCAAACGGGGAAGCCTGGAATCCGGCTACCCGGGGTCACGGCAAGTGGTCGCCGTGTCGGTTGATCCCCCGGTCCGTGTACCTGTGGGGCCGAATGCCGAGCACTGGACCTCCATAGGATTCCAACGCACGGTCCTCGCGGTCACCCGAACGCTGACCACGACGACCCGACTGCTCGACGTGCTGGACCTGGTCCGCGAAGACCCGCGAGTCCAAGTGGTGTTCACCCACGAACGAGGATCCGCATTCACCGACGGCGTCCTCGACCTCATCAGGTCCATCGGCGGCCGACTCGTGCCGTGGGACCAAGCAGTCCACACGCAGTTCGACCTCGCCATCACCGCCAGCGAAGCGGGCGACCTGCACATGCTGGATGCGCCGATTGTCGTGGTACCGCACGGAGTCGGGCACAACAAGTACATCAAGACCGGGATCGGCGACCCGAAATCCGTGTCCGGCTTCAGGGCAGACCAATTGGTGCGCAACGGACGGGTCGTGCCTACCGCGATCGTGCTGTCCCACGAAGAACAACTGGATCAACTGAAGGCAAGTTGCCCGGAAGCACTGCCCCGTGCTGTAGTCGCCGGAGACGTGTGCTTGGACCGCCTACTCGCCAGCGTCCCACACCGTAGGCGCTATCGGCGCGCATTGGGCATCACCGACCACCAGCGACTGGTTGTAGTGAACTCGACCTGGGGCCAACAGTCGGTGATCGCACGAGACCTCGGCCTGGCGACCAGACTTCCCGCCGCGCTACCTGCCGACGAGTACCGGGTCGCCGTGGTTCTGCACCCAAGTGTGTGGTTCGGCCACAGCCCATACCAGGTGCGAAGTTGGCTGCACTCGGCGATCGAGGCGGGTGTACTGCTGGTACCACCCCACGAAGGCTGGCGCGCGACGCTGATCGCGGCCGACCTTCTGATCTCCGACCACGGCTCAATCAGCCTCTACGGCGCGGCGCTGGGTGTACCGCTGCTACTTGGGGCATTTGACGATCAGGAGACCGTTCCGACCACTCCCATGGCGACACTCGCCCGCTACGCACCGTGGCTCGACCCTCAACTGGACCTACGCAAGCAGGTCGAGGACACGATCGCGCACCACGACCCGACGACCTACGAATCGGTCACCGGACGGGCGTTCGCGCTACAAGGGCACGGCGCGCAGGCCCTGCGCTCGCTGCTGTACCGCACGATGTCCCTGCCGGAGGACAGCCGGAGTCCCGTCGCGCGTCCCGTGGAAGACCCGAAGCCTGAGGTCCGAGCGGTGCACGCGTACCGCGTACTCACCACGATCACCGACCGCTCGACAGTATCGCTGGAACGCTTCCCCTCGACGCTCGCCGAGCCGGTTCGGTACAACGCCGCCGAACGCGATCAACACCTGGCGGTCGAGGAGGATATTCTGGACACAGCGCTAAGGGACAGCGCATCCGTGCTGCTGTCATCGACATCCGTCTCCGAGCCTGTCACGTGGTGTACGGGCGCGTTGAACGCCAACCCCACCGCACGCATCGCGGCCACCCCGGACGTTCTCGTGGTCCGTACGCACGGTGGCAGTGTCGAAGTGTTCGACGTGCCTTCTAAAACCGGACACGTCGTCGCATCGGCCGTCTACGCGCTGATCGCGGCTGGAAGGCTGGACACCGAAGAGGTCGTGATCCGGTTGGGCTCGGAAGAGAGAATCAATCTGGTCAGACGGCGTTATACGGAATAGTCTGCGATCCGTTCACGTGTCCGTTGAGCCAACGGACTTCCGACGCGCTCATATATCTTCAGAGCCTCGACAAGGTGCTCACACGCCCGGTCATCTTCCAACTCGGCGAGCTGTTCAAGGACTTGGGCCACGAAGAACGACGACTTCACCTCTCGGAGCAATACCAACGCCCGGTTCAACAATTCACGGGCCCGGTCGTCGCGCTTGAGGTCCCGATAGAGCATCGCCAGGCTCATGGTGATCCGCCCGACGTTCCGGGTATCGTTCAACGTCTCCATCGAGGCCAGCGCTTGTTCGAGGTAGCTCTGCGCGGCCTCCAGGTCACCGCTGAGCCGCAAAGCCTGTCCAAGGAAGTGCCGCTGCAACGCCGCGCCCCGCACCCGGTTGAGCTCCAGATGCAGCTCCAATGACCGCTGGTAGTGCTCCACAGCTCGGTCATACGCGCCACGCTCCAGGTACAACCGACCGGTGAATTCGAGCACCGACGCCTGTACTCTACGATCTCTGCTGAGCTCCGCCGCCGCCATCGCCGCACTCAACTCAGGTTCAGCCTCGTCAAAGCGCCGCAGTTCGATGAACGCGCGCGCGAGTTGGCTACGCATCCGAGCTTCTGCGGCCGGGTCGTCAATCGCCGCCACGACGCCGCGGCCATGCGTGGCAACCCAGTCCCGATAGTGCTTGAGGTTGAGGAACAACGGCCACATCGCCTCACACAGTTGCCATACCTCGTTTGACCACCCGTGGTCGGCGGCCAGATCGATCACGTCACACAGGTTCCCGCGTTCGCGGTCGAGCCAGTCCAGCGCCTCCGCACGCGACGCGAAACCCTCGGCTATGCGGATGATCCGCCCGTCGGGTTCAGCCAACCGCAAACGATTCCCCATATACGCCAGATCCGCTCCTGCCGCGTGCTCACGGTAGTAGCGCACCATGCGGAACAACGCATCGTACCGTTCGACCGTACCGAGATCGACTTGGGCTTTACCGGCCGCGTGGGCTGCCACGAATGGCCCGATCCGGACACGGTCGGTGCCGGCCCACTCCACTAGGTTCGCACCCACCAGGATTTCCAGCAGGCGTTCAGCAGACCCGGACCTGGTGCCGAGAAGTGCCTGTGCCGTATCCACCGACAGTTCCAGGCCGGGGTGCAGCCCCAGCAACCGGTACAGGTGGGCTACCTCGTCCGGCATGTCGTAGTACGCACCGTCGAATGCCGCCCTCACGACGGGCTCCAAGTCGTTCCGTCGCTGGGACCAGTCGAGCGCGCTCGGCAGTTCGGCGACCACCCGGGCCAACGCAAGCGCGGGACGCTGGCACAGTCGGCCCGCCACCACCATCAGCACTACCGGCAGCCCAGAGCACCGCGTAACCAGTTCCCGCGCCAACTCAGGGTCGTCCGCGAACCGCGCTTCGCCGCAATAGGTGGCCAGCAGAGCAAGACCGGCCTCGACGCTCAGCGGCTCCACCCGGACGCGCAACGGGGCGTGCTGGTCCAGTTCGGCCAACTCGTACTGGGAGACCACCGCCACGACCACACCAGGCGCGTCCGGCAGCCAGGACAGAATCTGGGCTGCGGTGGACACGTGGTCCAGCAGGATGAGCATCCGTTTGTCGCGCAGCAAGGTACGCAGCATCGACTCTTGGTCACCGGGGCCGGTGGGCATCCACTCCTTCGCGACGCCCAGCGCCTCCAGGAACCCTTGCACGACCTCGGTGACATGAACCCGCCGCCCATGCTTCCGAAGATCGGCGAACAACTGGCCGTCCGGGCAGAGCTCACTCACCTCAGCGGCCACGCGGTAGCCAAGGACGCTCTTGCCCACCCCAGGACCGCCGCTGAACACGACCAACCGCTTCGAGTGCCTACGGATCCGGTCGATCTCCTCGATCCGATTCACGAACACTGCCGGTGCAACAGGGCATTGCCAGGGTACGCCGAATGGGAATGGGTTGCCGATCCGCAGATTCACCTGATCCGCCGACCCGACCTGCACCAGGTTTCCATTCATCGGCCCCGAAGCGCTGTTCTCCACCGAGTCAGACCGTTCCGCCACGACACCCCCAAGGCATCATTGCTGCGCACAGTAATCAAGAGAGTACGCTATGACAGCGTCCTCTGTTGGGCGAATTTGAGCCCTCAGGCCCGCAGCACCTTGGCGACCGGCGTGCCGACGTCGGTCTTGGCCAGGTAGTGCGTGGCCTCGTGCGGCTTCGAGCCGATCTAGCGACTGATCGCCGCCATGCAAGGCACTCGTAAATCCCAGATGCATTCCGTACAGTTGCATCTGTAACGGCCCGCAGAAGCTGACGTACTCGTGGAGGTTG
>CBHFOL010000002.1:0-92801 GCA_965995405.1 uncultured Saccharothrix sp. | reverse complement strand
GGCCTGACCAGCGATCCAGAGTCGCGGAAGGACTGGGAGAAGGCGGCGGGCTGCCAGTCGACAGCCGTGGGGCGGCGACCGGTCTCGATGTACTGGTGCAGCGCTTGCCGTGCCGTGGCGGGTGACACGTACGAACTGCGTAGCCAGTGCATGAGCGGGTCGTTGTCGTTGTTCTGCGCGATCAAAGGTGCGTCGGCGAACGGGGTGGGGTTCCTCGAATGCAGGGTCATGCACCAGTCCAGTGCCGCATACCCCGTTTCGGGGTCCACGACCACGCCGATCCCTTCATCACTGTCGCTGCGGGAGACCACCACCTGCGTCCTCGCGTCGGTGTCCGAGGAGTCCAGGAGGCGGTCGACGATCAGTTGCGCCTGCTCGATCGTCGTGGCGGCCGGGGTGTCCCCGCTGTGGTACTCGCCCTTGATGTGGCCGATGAAGTCGAAACGCATGCCTCACTCCGTACCTTTGCCGTGGATGACGATCGGCTCTCTTGCGTCCGTGATCCAGACGCGCATCGTCTGCCCTCGGCGCAGGATCAGTTCGACGGCCTGGAAACAGCCGGGGTAGTCCGCGAAACGCGACGGATCGTACTTCCGTCCGCACACGTAGTCCCGGTTGACGACGACGTCGATCACGGGTTCGTCGTTGGCTCGTGCCCACGTCGCCGCCTTGGTCTCGACGTGCGTGCTTGCTCTGCGGAGCATCTGCCGGTGTCCTGGAACGAACTGTGGTGGCTTGCCGCTGCATTCGCAGGAGCCGGGCCGCTGCCGCGGCGGCCTTGTTCCGGTGCTTTCGGAGGGCTGCGGTGTCGAGGCTTTTGCTGCCCGAAAGTGTCTGGCGCAGCAGGTCGACCGACTCGCAGAACAAAGTGAACGCGTAGTTGAGCCTGTGGGCCGCGATTACCGTTTTGTCGAGACCTTTGACCACCTGTGCCTACACTTGGGTGCGGAGCGATTCGATCGCGCCCACATCCTTTCTGCGGAAGGGCCCAGGATGGCAGCGACACTTGCTCCTCGGCGATCCCCTGTTCGGGTAACCGGACTAACGGCCTGCCCAGTCCCGCCACACGGTGGCCCGCGACACCCGCGCACGACGGCCGATCGCGATCCGCCGCGCCACCGCACCCGGCAGCCGGACCAGAACCTCCGCCAGCACCTGGAGGCGCAACGCCACCCGGAAGTTCCACGGCTTCGGCCCACGTCGGGCCGGCAGTACAACGGTCAACGCGGCGAACCGCGCCAACTGGACCAACGCGACCCGAGCCGGGGCACAACGCACCAGCATGAGCAGCCGGTTGCGCTCGTTCCAGCGGTGGAACAGCCGGGAGCCGGGGTTCGTGCTCGCGCCGTGCCGGTGCCGGACCCGGGCCGGCCCCACCGACACCACCCGGTGGCCGGCCAGCCTCAGCCGGAACGCCGTGTCGGTGTCCTCGTAGTAGCAGAAGAACCCCGCCGGAACCCCGCCGACGGCCCGCAGCACGTCCGTCCGCAGCAACGCCGCCCCGCCGCAGAACCCGAACACCTCCCGGCCCGCCAACACCAGGTCCGCACCATGTCCATCGGCGGTCAGCGCCACGCCCACGGACTGGGTCGCACCGTCCGCCAGCAGCATGGACGACGTGGCCGCAGCCGCGTCCGGGGCACCGTCCAGCGACTCCTCCAGCACCTCAAGCCACGTGTCGTCAGGCGCGGCGTCGTCGTTCAGCCACGCCATGTACTCGGTGCCGACATGCGGCAGGACAGCCGCCAAAGCACCCGCGTAGCCGCGATTCCGGGCCAACCGGATCGTGTGCGGCGCGCTCGGATGGGCCGCGATCAGCGCGGCCGTGCCGTCGTCGGAGGCGGTGTCCACCACGACCGTCCGATGTGGACGGTTCTTGGCGAGCGCGTCCAGGCACGCGGTGATGTGCTCACGGCCGCGCCACGTCACCACGACCACCGTCGTGCTCGGGATGGACACGGCGTGAGACGGTACGCGATGTGCCAAACCTGGTTGTGCTGACCGAGCAGTTGCTGGCCCCGGTGCCCGGCGGGACCGGCCGGTACACCCGTGAACTGGCCGCCGCGCTGGCCACGACCGCCCCGCCCGGCTGGGAGGTCACCGGCGTGGTGAGCAGGTACGCCGACGTGAGCGCCGCCGGGATACCCGGCGTGCACGGCCCCCGCGTGCTCCCGCTGCCACGACGCGCGCTGATCGCCGCGTGGGAACGCGGCCTGCCGTACTGGCCCGGCGGCGACGCCGTCCACGCCCCGACCCCGCTCGCCCCACCACGAGGACGGGTCGTCGTGACCGTGCACGACGTCGTCCCGTGGACCCACCCGGAGACGCTGACCCCACGCGGCGCGGCGTGGCACCGCAAGGTGATCGGCCGGGCCGTGAGGAAGGCCACGGCGATCGTGGTGCCGACCGAGGCCGTGGCCGCCGAGCTGCGCCGGTACGCGCCCGGACCGGTGCCGGTGCGGGTGGTGCACAACGGCGTCACCGAGTTCGCCACCGAGGAACCCGTGCCGGACCTGCCCGCCCGGTACGTGCTGGCCGTCGGCACGATCGAGCCCCGCAAGGGCTTCGCCGCCCTGGTCGCCGCGACCGCCGAGGTGGACGTGCCGCTGGTGGTGGTCGGGCCGCCCGGCTGGGGCGGGGTGGACCTGCGCGCGCCGCACGTCCGGCTGCTCGGCCGGCTGAGCGACCCGGAACTGGCCCACGTGCTGCGGCGGGCGGCGGTGCTGGCCGCGCCGAGTCTGGCCGAGGGGTTCGGCCTGCCGGTCGTGGAGGCGATGGCGGCCGGCGTGCCGGTGATCCATTCGGACGCCCCCGCGCTGGTCGAAGTGGGCGGTGGGGCGGGTCTGGTCGTCCCACGCGGTGATCACCAGGCGCTGGTCAACGCGTTGCGCTCCGTGTTCGCGGAGGCCGGGGTGGCGGAACGCGCAATAGCCGCCGGACTGACCCGCGCCAAGGCGTTCACCTGGGAAAACGCCGCCCGGCAGGTGTGGAACGTGCACGATCCTCGTCCCGTTTGAGCCATTCGCCGGCAACCGGCTGTCCGTCACCCGTACTCTTCAGCGCGTGTCATCCGTCGAACCCAGCGTGCTGATCGACGCCACGGCGGTGCCGACCGACCGGGGCGGCGTCGGACGGTACGTGGATTCGCTGGTGGCGGCGCTGGACGCGGACGGGGCCCGGCTGAGCGTCGTGTGCCAGCCCCGGGACGCCGAACTGTACGGGCGGCTCGCGCCCGCGTCGCGGATCATCACCGCCGCCGACGCCGTGGCCACCCGCACCGCGCGGCTCACCTGGGAACAGACCTCGCTGCCGCGCCTGGCGTCCCGGTTGGGCGCGCACGTGGTGCACTCGCCGCACTACACCGTGCCGCTGGCGAACCGGGCGGCGTCCGTGGTGACGCTGCACGACGCGACGTTCTTCACCGACCCGGTGCTGCACTCGTCGGTGAAGGCGCGGTTCTTCCGTGCCTGGACGCGGGCCTCGCTGCGCCGGGCGGCGCTGTGCATCGTGCCGAGCCGGGCCACCGCCGACGAGCTGGCCCGGGTCGCCGGGGCGGACCGGCGGTCGCTGCACATCGCGCAGCACGGCGTGGACACCGAGCGCTTCCACCCGCCGTCGCCGGACGACGTGGCGGCCGTGCGGCGGTCGTTGTCGCTGGGCAGCGCGCCTTACGTGGCTTTCCTGGGCGCGTTGGAGCCCCGGAAGAACGTGCCGGCGCTGATCCGGGGATTCGCGCAGGCGTGCCGGGGTCGCCGCAACCCGCCGACGCTGGTGCTGGCCGGGCAGCCCGGGTGGGACAGCCAGGTGGAACGGGCGCTGGACGCCGTGCCGCACCGGATCCGGGTGATCCGGGCCGGCTACCTGCCGTTTTCCGGGCTGGCCGGGTTCCTGGGCGGTGCCGAGGTGGTGGCGTACCCGTCGTTGGGCGAGGGGTTCGGTTTGCCGGTGCTGGAGGCGATGGCGTGCGGCGCGGCGGTGCTGACCACGCGCCGGCTGAGCCTGCCCGAGGTGGGTGGGGACGCGGTCGCGTACTGCGGCGTCGGGGCCGGTGACATCGCGGCGGCGTTGGGCGAGCTGCTGGACGACCCGGCGCGACGGTCCTCGTTGGCGGTGTCGGCGCAGGTCCGGGCGAAGGACTTCTCCTGGTCGACGTCGGCGGCGCGGCACCGGTTGGCGTACGAGCGGGCGGCACGAGCCCACCGCCGCTGACCCACTGTTGTGTGAATCTCGCGTTTTCGGTGGTGCGATTTATACCCCCAGGGGGTATGGTTCCGGCCATGAACGCATCGTGGAAGACCGCCGCGTCGGCGACCCTGCACTGCCTCACCGGCTGCGCCATCGGCGAGGTGCTGGGCATGGTCATCGGCACCGCGCTCGGCTTCTCGAACCTGGGCACGATCGTGCTGGCCGTGGTGCTGGCGTTCTTCTTCGGCTACGCGCTGACCCTGCGCGGTGTGCTGCGCGCCGGCGTCGACTTCCGGACCGCGCTGAAGACCGCGCTCGCGGCGGACACCGTGTCGATCCTGGTCATGGAGATCGTGGACAACGGGGTCATGGTGGTCGTGCCGGGCGCGATGGACGCCGGGCTGGGGAGCTGGGTGTTCTGGGGCGCGCTGGCGTTCTCGCTGGCCGTGGCGTTCGTGCTGACCGTGCCGGTCAACCGCTGGCTCATCGCACGCGGCAAGGGCCACGCCGTGGTCCACCACCTGCACCACGGCGGCGGCCACGCCGAGGGACACCACGGCGACCACACCGGCGGGCACCACCACTAGGGTGACCGGCGTGACGCGCTACGGAGACGGACTGGCGGTCGTGACCGTCACCTACTCGCCCGGGGAAACCCTCGACGGTTTCCTCACCACCCTGAAGGCGGCCACCACCCGCCCGGTCACGGTGGTGCTGGCGGACAACGGCTCCACCGACGGCGTGCCCGAACAGGCCGCCGCCGAGCACGACCACGTGACCTTCCTGTCCACCGGGGGCAACCTGGGCTACGGCGCGGCGGCCAACCGGGGCGTCGCGTCGCTGCCCGACGACGTCGGCTGGGTCGTCGTCGCCAACCCCGACCTGTCGTGGGGACCGGGCAGCCTGGACCTGCTGCTGGAAGCCGCCAAGCGCTGGCCGCGCGGCGGTGCGTTCGGCCCGCTGATCCGGGAACCCAACGGCGCGGTGTACCCGTCGGCGCGCCAACTGCCGTCCCTGGGGCGCGGCCTGGGCCACGCGGTGTTCGGCAAGGTCTGGCCCGGCAACCCGTGGACCAGCGAATACCGCCAGGAGAAGACGACCGTCCAGGAACGCACCGCCGGCTGGCTGTCCGGCTCGTGCCTCCTGCTCCGCCGCGAGGCGTTCGACTCGGTCGACGGCTTCGACCCGCGCTACTTCATGTACTTCGAGGACGTCGACCTCGGCGACCGCATCGGCCGCGCCGGCTGGCTCAACGTCTACGTGCCGGAAGCCGAAGTGACCCACATCGGCGGCCACTCCACGGCCCGCGCCTCGTCCCGGATGCTCGCCGCCCACCACAGCAGCGCCTACCGCTACCTGGCGGACCGGCACCAGGGCCCGCTCTGGGCACCACTGCGCTTCGCCGTGCAGACCGGCCTGAGCCTGCGCCTGAAGCTCGTCACCCGGCGCTGAGGTCACCCGTCGAGGTCACATCGCGCGGTAGTCGCGCGGGGAGAACCTGGGACCGAAGCGGGGTTTCCGGGCTCCCGACGCCTCGACGTAGCGGACCGCGCGGTGTCGTTGCGGCGTGTACGGGGCCAGGGTCTCGGCCATGCCGTCGTCGTCCAGCGGCCGGCCCAGCAGCGCCCAGCCGACCAGCCCCGCCAGGTGGAAATCCCCGAAGCTGACGGCGTCCGGGTCGCCCCACACGCGTTGCGCGACCTCCGCCGCCGTCCAGACGCCGATTCCGGGCACCTTGGTCAGCAGCGTCCGGCCCGCTTCACCGCGTAGCTCCGCTGCGGTTTCCAGCCGGTGCGCGACCTGGGCGGCGGCGATGATGGTTCGGCGACGTGCGCCGTCCACGCCGGCGCGGTGCCATTCCCAGTCGTTGACGGCGAGCATCGCCCGTGGTGTCGGCGGCACGCGCATTCCGGCCGGCGTCGGGCCCGGGGCCGGTGTCCCGAACTTCACGCACAGCTCCCGGTACGAGCGGTGGGCTTCGACGGAGGTGACCTTCTGCTCCAGGATCGTCGGCAGCAACGCGTCCCACACCCGCCCGGTCGACCCCAGCCGAATGCCCGGCCGACGGCGACGGGTTTCCGCGATCAGCGGGTGGTGGGCCTCGAACGCCGAGTCGTCGTCCTCCGCGCCCAGCAGCGCCGGCAGGCGGTCCAGCAGCCAGTCCCCGCCGTCGCCCCAGGCTTCACCCTCGACCTCGTCGCCCCTGGTCACCCGCAAGGTGCCCGGCCCGACCGGCGTGTTCCCGGTCAGCCAGACACCCGCGTCCGCGCGGAACGCGACGTCGCCCGGTCCCCGCCGGAGCGGGCCCAGGACCGCGGCCACGTCCAGCGGGAACGGGGGACGCCACGTTCTAGGCATCGGACGAGAACCGCACCCCTGCCTCGGGCAGCACGACTCCCGGCCACACCCGCGCGCCGCCGATCAGCTCGCACCGGGCGCCGATCACCGCGTTGTCGCCGATCACCGCGTCCGCCACCACCGCACCGGCCTGCACCAGGGAATCCGCCCCCAGCACACTCCGCTCGATCCGCGCACCCTCGCCGACCACCGCGCCGTCGAACAGCACCGAGCCGTCCACCACCGCGCCCGCCGCGACCGTGCAGCCCGCGCCGATCGTCGCGCCGCCCGTCAGCACCGCGCCCGGGTCGACGTCCGCCCCGGCCAGCACGATCGCCGCACCGACCGGGCCGGGCAGCGCGGCCGACGGCGCGACACCGCGCACCAGGTCCGCCGAGCCCTGCACGAACGCGGCTGGCGTGCCCAGGTCGAGCCAGTACGAGGTGTCGACGTGGCCCTGGAGCCGTGCGCCGGCACTCAGCAGCCCGGGGAACGTCTCCCGCTCCACCGACACCGGCCGCCCAGTCGGGATGCCATCGACGATCTCCCGGCGGAACACGTAGCAGCCCGCGTTGATCTGGTCCGTCGGCGGGTTCTCGGTCTTCTCCAGGAAGGCGGTCACCCGGCCCTCCCCGTCGGTCGGCACGCAGCCGAACCGGCGCGGGTCCTCCACCTTCACCAAGTGCAGCGTCACGTCCGCGTTCGCGTCGCGGTGCGTGGTCAGCACCCCCCTGAGGTCCACACCGGACAGGATGTCCCCGTTGAACACCATCACGTCGGGCTCACGCAGCTTGTGCGCCACGTTCCGGATCGCGCCCGCCGTGTCCAGCGGCACGTCCTCCACCACGTACTCCAGCTCCAGGCCGAGCGCGGAGCCGTCGCCGAAGTGCTCCTCGAACACCTCGGCCTTGTACGAGGTGCCGAGCACGACGTGGGTGATGCCCACCTCCCGGATCCGGGACAGCAGGTGGGTGAGGAACGGCACTCCGGCCGTTGGCAGCATGGGCTTGGGGGCGGACAGGGTCAGCGGCCGGAGTCGGGTCCCCTTACCCCCGACCAGGACCACCGCCTCGACGCCTTGCAGCTCCGACATGCCGTTTTTCCTCCTCCGCTTACTTCTCACCCGTAGTTGCGAATACTCTGGCATGAGCACCTTGACGGCAGGGGCCCAGGCCCGTGCCGGATAGCGTCACCGATCGGCACCGCCGGCTGTCTGGCCGGCCCAAGGGAAACGCAGGAGAGGATCCGGATGGACCCCCGCGCTCGGGCCGATGCGGCACTCGCCCGTGCTCGTGCACGTGGCATCCACGTCGTGACGCCGGACAACATGACGTCGCCGATGGACTCGTCGGCCACCCAGCAGATTCCCCGGTCCATGGTCAACGCGGCGGACCCGCGTTCGGCGGACCCGGACTCGACCATGATCCTGTCGGCGCACGTCGTGACCGGTCAGCCGCCCGTGCCGGCCCAGGTCCCGCCACCGCCGCCCGTGCCGGAGCCGGAGTTGCGGGTCGCGCCGGGGCCGGTGCCGACCGTGCAGCAGGTGGAGACTTCGCGGCCGTCGCTGTCGCAGCGGCTGTCGGGCGGTCCGGACCAGCGCCCGCCGGGGTTGACGCAGCGGCTCAGCGGCGACAGCTGACCGGCTCGGCTCCCGGCTTGAGGCTTCGGGCTTGAGGTTCGGCCCGCAGCTCGGGTTTGGCCTCCGGCCCCCGGTTCCATTGTCCCACGAGGCACCGACACTTCCGGACTTTGCGCAGGTCAGCCTGGGTTCGGCGTGACCTGCGCAGGCCCACACGCGCCGGCCGGCGGTCAGCGCAACCGGTCGATGCGGCCGGGCCGGCGCAACCGGGTCAACGCAACCGCGTCAGCGCGGCTTCGATCATCGGGCAGAGGTCGTCCACGTTGGACGGCATCGCCTCCAGCGGCCACCACTGGAGGTCGACCGACTCCGCGCTCCGCGTCGGCTGGGCGTTCACCGGAGCCCGGACCAGGAACCGGACGTCGAAGTGCCGCGTCGGAACGCCCAGCGAGCACGTGATCGGGTGCACGTCCAGGTGGATCGGCGTCGGCTCGATGCGCAGGCCCCGGATACCCGACTCCTCGGTCGCCTCGCGCAGCGCCGCCCCGGCCAACGACACGTCCTCCGGCTCGCAGTGCCCACCCAGTTGCAGCCACCGCCCCACCCTCGGGTGCAACGTCAGCAGGGTCCGCTCCCCGGTCGCGTCCAGCACCAGCGCGGACGCGGTCAGGTGTCCGGGCTCGCAGGAACGCCGGCAAGCGTCCTCCCGAGCCGCCAGGAAGCCCAGGAACGACTGCCGCAGCGCCTCCTGGTCGCGATCGGCCGGCTCCCAGTTGCTCAGGACCGACGTGGCGTCGGCGTGCAGGCTCACAGCTCGACGAACCCTTCCTCCAGCACCCGCGGCGGGCGCGGGACCAGCGGTTCGGACGGGTGCCCGACCGCGACCGCGCCGAGCGGTTCCCACGACGCCGGCAGGTCCAGCACCTCGTGGACCACGTCGGCGCAGAAGATCGTGGACGACACCCAGCACGAGCCGAGCCCCTCGGCGGCCAACGCCACCAGCAGACCCTGCACGGCCGCGCCGCCCGCGATCGTGAACATCGTGTGCTCCGAAGCCGCCCGCGCCGCGTCCGGATACGCGTGCGCACCCTCGGCGACCAGGAACGGCAGCACGACCTCCGGCGCGTCACGCAGGAAGTCACCCCGGCGCAACCGCTTCGCGATCTGCTCGGGAGTGAACCCGTCACCCCGCAGATCCGCCGCCCATCGGTCGCGCATGGCGTCCAGCAGGGCCTCCCGCCGTTCCTTCAACCACACGAACCGCACCGGACGGGTGTGGTGCGGCGCTGGAGCCGTCAGCGCGGCCCCGACAGCCCTGCGCAGCACATCGCCGGACACCGGCTCGTCGGTGAACGACCGCACCGAACGGCGCACCAGCACCGCCTCGGCCCGCCCCTGCGCCACCGCCTCCTCGACGCCCAGCCGGAACAGGTCGTCCGCCACCGGACGGGTCAGGTCACGGGCCGTGGAACCGTCGTCGGCCACCACCAGCCCGCGCACCACGGCCACCGGCAGCGCGCCCAGCTTGCCCTTCACCAGGTCGGCCGCCGCGGCGATCTCGTCGGCCACCGCGACCTCGGTCACCACCAGTTCGTTGCCCTGCCGGTCCACCGAGCCCGCGTAGCGGTGCAGCACCGCCAGCCCGGCCGCGCCGATCGCGTTGTCGGTCTGCCCGACCCGCCACGCCCGCCCCATGGTGTCGGTGACCACGACGGCCACCTCCACGCCCAGCAGCGCCCGCAGTCCCGCGCGCAGCGCCTCCGCCGAACCGTCCGGGTCGACCGGCAGCAGGGCGATCTCGTCGCCCGCCACGTTCGACGCGTCCACACCGGACGCGGCCTGCACGATGCCCAGCTTGTTCTCGGTGATCAGCGTCCGACCCCGGCGGGCCAGCACGCGGACCGCCTCGGACTCCACGTACGAACGGCGGAGCGCGTCCCGCTCCTCCGGGTCGGCGGGCGCGGCGACCAGCCGTCCCTCCACTTTGGACAGCACCTTGCTGGTCACCACGACGACGTCGCCGGACGCCAGCCACGGCGCTGCCGACGCCAGTGCCGCCGTCAGGTCGTCCCCGGGCCGGAACTCGGGCAGCCCCGGCACCGGCAGGATGGTGAGGCCCGCGGGGGCCGCGTGGTCGGGCGAGTGGTCAGCCAATCGGGGCTCCGGCGAGTTCCAGCGCGGCACGGGCCATCGCGGCCGTGGCGTCCACATCGGACATCAGCAGCGGCACCGCGCGGACCGCCACCCCGGGCACGTCACAGCGGTCGCCGGTGTGCACCAGCCACCCGTCCAGGATGCCGCCGTCGGTCGTCTTGCGCGAGCCGTAGTACCGGCCGACGGCCTCGGCGGAGGTCTCCACGCCGATCGCGGTCAGGCACGCGTCCGCCATGCCGCGCAGCGGCTTGCCGCCGATGATCGGGGACAGGCCCACCACACCGGCCTCGGTCTTGCGCAGCGCGTCCCGCACGCCCGGCACGTTGAGGATCGTCCCGACGCTCACCACCGGGTTGGACGGCGCGATCAGCACGGCGTCCGCCTCCAGCAGCGCGTCCACCACGCCCGGACCGGCGGTCGCGGTGTCCGCGCCGACCGACGCGAACGACCGCGCGGGCAGCCCCGCCCGGTGCTTCACCCACCACTCCTGGAAGTGGATCGCCTTCGTCTCCTCGCCCTCGTCGACCACGACGTGCGTCTCCACCCGGTCGTCCGACATCGGCAGCAGCCGCACGCCGGGCTCCCAGCGGTGGCACAGCGCCTCCACCACGGCCGACAAGGGGTAACCCGCGCGGAGCATCCGCGTGCGCACCAGGTGCGTCGCGATGTCCCGGTCGCCCAGCCCGAACCACGTCGGCTCCGCGCCGTAGGCGGCGAGCTCGTCCTTCACCGTCCACGACTCGTCGGCACGTCCCCAGCCGCGCTCGACGTCGATGCCACCCCCCAGGGTGTACATGCAGGTGTCCAGGTCCGGGGTGATCCGCAGCCCGTGCATCCACACGTCGTCACCGGTGTTCACCACCGCGGTGATCTCGTGCCCGTGCGCACCCGACAATGCCTTGAGGCCGACGAGGAACCGCGCCCCGCCGACCCCTCCCACCAGTACGACGACCTTCACAGGACGCCATCCTCCCACTGTCGTTCCCGGTCGGGTGCCAAGGGTCGTCCCGTCCCGGTGATCACCGCCAGAACATGAACGACGACTGGCCGATCGCGGCCCACAGCGGCTCGCCGCCGACCAGCCGGAACACCGCCGACGACAGGTCGAAGAAGATCGCCGCGATCGACGGGAACCCGATGAGCACCGCGAACAGCACCAGCGGGGCCCACGGCCGGGCCTTCGCCCCGAACTGCTGCGCCTGGTAGGACATGTACGGCTCGATCGCGCCCCAGCCGTCCAGGCCAGGGATGGGCAGGATGTTCAGCACGAACGCGAAGATCTGCAACAGCGCCAGGTAGGACAGCGCGCCGGCCAGCCCGACCGGCGGCTGGAAGATCAGCACGGACAGCGCCAGCAGCGCGCCGAGCACCAGGTTGCTCACCGGCCCGGCCAGCGACACCATCGACTCGACCCGCTTGTTGCGCAGCGCGTGGTGGTTGATCCACACCGCGCCGCCGGGCAGCGGGATGCCGCCCAACGCCAGCAGCGCCAACGGGATGACCACCGACATGATCGGGTCGGTGTAGCGGCGGATGTCCAGCGTCAGGTAGCCCTTGGCCTTCACGGCGTAGTCGCCGCCCTTGAAGGCGACGATGGCGTGCCCGAACTCGTGCAGGCACAGCGAAACCGCCCAGCCGCCCAGGACGAACAGGACGGTGCCGGCGATGACCACCGGCTCGGAGTCGTCGAACAGGGTCAGCACGGCGCCTGCCACCGTCACCGCGAGCAGGCTGAGGAACAGTGGACTCGGTCGCACCGCTGATCGCTTCACCCCTCCAGTGTGGCCTCCCCGATGCGGTGGTTCACAGGGCGTCCGTAGGCCATCCGCGCAGCCGTTATCGCTCGGCGTGCCGCCTAAATCACCGTCTGTGCTGCTAGTCAAGGGTTTCCCGGCCATCCGCGGGAATATCCCCCGTCCTGTGGACTCCGCTTGACCGGGTGTTGTGACACAGGTGTAATCACATCGGTGTCATTCGTCGTTGTGGGGACGGCGAGTGGTGTCCGCCAACCGGGGAGAGCGGAAGGCGAGGAGGCGGACGGTATGCAGGAATTCGACGGGGGTCGCAACGTGGACGGGGACGCGTCGGTAAGGGAGCCGGCGGTGTTGACCGATCTGTTCGACGCGACCGACGAGCAGGACTGGCAGGAGCGCGCCCTGTGCGCGCAGACCGACCCAGAGGCGTTCTTCCCCGAGAAGGGCGGCTCCACCAGGGAGGCCAAGCGGATCTGCCTCGGCTGCGAGGTGCGCTCCGAATGTCTGGAGTACGCCTTGCAGCACGACGAGCGCTTCGGCATTTGGGGCGGGCTGTCCGAACGCGAGCGGAGGAAGCTCAAAAAGCGCGCCGTGTGATCCGCGCAGTGTGATCCGACCCGTGTGGTCCGCACCGTGATCGCGCCGGCTTACCGTGGTGCTGCCACGGCGTAGGTCGGACGAACAAGGAGCGGCCACTTGACGAGCGGCGCCACTCCACGGCTGCGCACCGCGCCCGTGCTGGCGGTACTGGTGTGCCACGACGGCGACCGGTGGCTGGGTACGGCGTTGTCCGCGCTGCGCAGGCAGCAGCCTCGGCCCCGGCACGTGATCGCGGTCGACACGGGCTCGCTCGACCGCACGCCGAAGCTGTTGGCGGAAGCGGCCGAAGGTCTCGATCGGGTGATAGATGGCGTCCTGACGCTGCCGCGCGGCACCGGCTTCGGCGACGCGGTGCACGCGGCCGTCGAGCACGCCGTCGAGCGCTGGGGTGACCCGGGCGCGTGGCTGTGGCTGCTGCACGACGACTGCGCGCCCGAACCGGACTGCCTGTCGTTGCTCCTGACGGCGGCCGAGGTGTCGCCGTCGGCGGCGGTGCTCGGGCCGCTGAGCCTGGACTGGACCGATCCCCGGCTGGTCGTGGAGGCCGGGGTGTCCACGGACGCGTCCGGGCACCGGCAGACCGGGATCGGCGGCGTCGCGTTCGCCGGCGCGTTCGCGGGCACGTTCGAGCAGAGCACCGAGGCGCTTGCGGTGCCGTCGGCCGGGTCGCTGATCCGGCGGACGGTGTGGGACGAGGTCGGCGGCTACGACCGGCGGCTGCCGTTGCTGCGCGACGACATCGACTTCGGGTGGCGGGTGAACCTGGCCGGGCACCTGGTGTTGTCGGTGCCCGCGGCACGGATGCGGCACGCGCGCGCGGTGACCCGGGGGATGCGTCGGCTGGACGCCGTCGCGGCCCGCCCCGGCCCGGCGTTGCGCGGCGTGGACCGGGCGCACGGGGTGCGCACGTTCCTGGTGAACTGCGGGGTTTTCTCGTTCGTGCTGGGGGTTCCCCGGCTGATCCTGCTCGGGCTGTTGCGCGCGTTGGGATTCCTGCTGGTGCGCCGGTTCGCCGACGCGCACGCCGAGCTGGGTGCGGTGGGATTCCTGGTCGGCGGGCGGGCCCGGCTGCGGGAATCCCGTGCCGCACGGCCCGTTCACGGTGTGGTGCGGGGGCTGTTCACGAGTCGCCTCACCCGATTGCGGAACGCGGGACGTGGCCTGGCGGCGTACCTGATCCGGCGGCGGGTGGAAGCCGATGCCGCGCTGGGCCGGTTGCCGGAGGACGACGTCCGACCGGCGGTGTGGTCGCCACCGTCCGAAGTGGAGCGTCGGGCGGTGGGTCCGGCGGCGTTGCCGGCCGGGGTGTTGTCGCGCCGGCGGCGCGTCCGGGTGACCGGTGGACTGCGCCTGCCCGCCACGACCGTGCCGGTGGACGCGGCGCTGCCGGGTGCGTTGCGGCCGTCTCCGCAGCCCCGGCCTTCGCCCGCGCCTCGGGGTGCCGCCCCGGCGGTGGTGTTCGTGGAGGTGGACCGGGCCCGGGTGCTGTGGTCGGTGGTGTTGGGGCCGCCGCT
The DNA here is from genome assembly GCA_965995405.1 of uncultured Saccharothrix sp. Lineage (GTDB taxonomy): Bacteria > Actinomycetota > Actinomycetes > Mycobacteriales > Pseudonocardiaceae > Actinosynnema. The sequence goes on along the minus strand of CBHFOL010000002.1, from coordinate 78,678 downwards.
GTTGCTCGTGCTCGGGTTGGCCGTGTTCGGGATCCTGGCCAACGCGGGCCGGATCGGGCCGGAACTGTCCGGTGGCCGGCTGCTGCCCGTGCTGGACCTGGCCTCCACGTGGTCGTCGTACCTGGCCGGCTGGCACTCGGTCGGCGGGGGGACCACCGCGCCCGCGCCGGCCGCGTTGGCCGTGCTGGGGACGTTGGGAGTGGTGTTCGGCGGGCCGCCGGCGGTGGTCGCGGTGCTGCTGATCGGGGATGCGCCGCTGGCCGGGCTGGCCGCCTACGTGGCCACCCGGCGGCTGCCGGTGCGGCGTCCGGTCCGGGCCGTGGTGGCGGCGGTCTACGGGCTGCTGCCGGCCGCTACTTCGGCGGTGGCCCAGGGGCGGCTGGACGTGGTGGTCGTCCACGTCCTGGTGCCGCTGGTGTTCGCCGGGGTGTGGGCGGTGCTGCGCGGCGGGAACGGGGCCGCCTGGTTGCCGGTCGCCTCGGGAACCGCGTTGGCGGTCGCCTGTCTGGGTGCTTTTTCGCCGTTGGTGCACGCCCTGGTGGCGCTGGGGGCGCTGATCGGGTTCGTCGCGGTGCCCGGACAGGTCGGGGACGGGCGGCGGCGGGTGGCCGGGCTGTTCATTGTCGTGCTGTTGCCGATGGCGTTGCTGCTGCCGTGGCCGGCGGTGGTGTTGCAGAACCCCTCGGTCGTGTTGCACGGGGTCGGGGCCTACGCGGAGACCGTGGCGGTGGGGGTTCTCGACCTGCTCGCCCTGCAACCCGGCGGGCCGGGGGCGGTCGGGTTCGTGGGTGTCGGGGTCGTGCTGTTCGCCCTGGCCGCCGGGGTGGTGCGGCCGTCGCGGGCGATGCTGCCCGGCGTCGCCGTGGTGGTGCTGGCCGGGTTCGCGGTGATCGTCCTGCGGGTGGTCGCGGCCACCCCGGTCGGCGGGGGTGAGCCGGTTCACGGGTGGACCGGGGGACCGCTGCTGGTGGCCTCCTGGGGGCTGCTGTGGGTGGTGCTCGCCGCCTGTCGGCGGGACGCGGTGCCGGTGCCGTGGGTGCGCGGGGTTGCCGTGGCGGGGGTCGTCGGGGTGGCGGGGATGGTGTGTCTCGGGTTCGTGGGCCTGCGGTCCGGGCCGTTGACGGCTTCGGCCGCGCGCCTGCCGTCGACGGTCGAGGCCGAGCTGCCCCGGACCGGCCGGTCGGTCTTGGTGTTGTCGGCCGATGGACCGCCCAGGCAGGTCGCGGGGCGGTTGCCCGCGTTCGGGGATGACGATTTCGTGCCCGTGGCCGGCAGCACCGCCCGGTTGGAGCGGTGGGGCCGGGACCTGGTGTCGGGGGATTCCGGGACCGCGAAACGGGCGTTGGCGGAGGTCGCCGCCGCCGGCGTGGCGTTCGTGGTCGCGCCGGACCGGCCGGCCGGTCAGCGGCTGCGGGACTCGGTGGGCGACCTGGTCGGGGTCTCGCCGACCATGACGGACGGGCGGCCGGTGTTCCGGGTGCAGCCGGCGGCCGGGAACGCGGTCCTGCTGTCGCCCGAGTTGGCTCGGCGGGCCCGTACCGGGGGATCGCCGCCGGACGCGCTCGGAGCCCCTGGGATCGCACCTGTGGAGGCCGGCCCGCCCGTGGTCGGGGTCTCGGTTTCCGACGGGCCGGAGGGGCGGCTGCTGGTGATCGCCGCCGAGGAAGAGCCCGGGTGGTCCGCGGTCGTGGACGGCCGGTCGGTCGGGGTGGTCCGGGCCTGGGGGCACCTGGTGGGCGTGCCGGTGCCCGCAGCCGGGGCCGAGGTCCGGGTCGAGGCGTCGGGGACGTTGCGGGAGTTGCTGCTGCTCGTCCAGGCCGCGGCGGCGCTGTTCACCGTGCTGACGGCCATCCCGTCCCGGCGGCGGTGACGTCCCGGGTCACTCGCGGCCGGGAGGTCCGGCTTCCGCACGACTCTCGGGGCGTTCCGGCGTCCAGTCGCGGATCCGCGCCACCGTTTCGTCGCCGAGGCGCTTCAACGTGGCGACGTGGTTGCGGTAGTGGAAACCGCTGGTCAGGTCCATGGCCTCGTAGAGCTTGGTCACGGCCGCCAGGTGGATTTCCGCCAGTTCCGGCGGCCACGGGGTGGTCCGCCGCTTCTCGGCTTTCGCGTCGGCCATCTTCCGGTCCTCGTCGCGCCGGATGGCGGCGATCCGGGCCTTTCGGCGGAGTATTTCGTGTTCGGCCGGTCCGTCGACCGAGTAGAAGACACGGACCGCGTCGGGCAGCGCGTTCGTGAGGAGCGCATGGCAGGAACCGGGTGGCCGGCCCCTGCGGTCCATGTCCGCCGAACGGGAATCGCACGGCTTCCGTTCGGTGTAGAGGCTCCGCACCCGGAGGGCGGAGGCGCTGGTCGGCTCGGTCTTCAGATCGGGTCCGATTTCGCGCTCGGCCAGCCGCAGGAGCTTCTCCTCGGTGTGTTCCTCGCGGTATTTGCTGCTCGCGGACTTCTCGATCGTGGTCCGGTCCCGGGTCCCGAGGTGGATCCACCCCATGTTGGCCTCGGACTCGGCCGCCGCTTCGCCCTTGGCCACCCTGGGGCGAATGGCGTACTCCTCCGTCTTGGCGCTGTCGGTCCGGACGGGCTGGTACCGCTGCACCACCCGGCCGGCGGCGAGATATCCGGCGACCGCGCCGTTCCCGCCCAGTCGCTGCAACGCCAGGACGTCCCGGGCACTGGTGAACCGCAGGCCGGGTGCCGGGCGACCCGGAGCGCGGCGGGTGACGTCGTTCCGCCGATCCCCGGCGACTTCCACCCATGACACCGTCATGGCACCGATCCTGCCGCGAAGGCCACCACGCGCCATCGCCGCGGAGGAAGCCACAGGGGAGGTGATCGGTGCCCCGGCGGTCAGTCGCCGTCGATCACGTCCGGGTCCAGGCCCAGGTAGTTGGCGACCTGCTCGACCAGCACGTCGTGCACCAGGTCGGCCAGGTCCGCGCCGTCCTTCGCCCGCGCCTCCAGCGGCCGGCGGTAGAGGACGATCCGGGCCCGGCGGTCGGTGCCGGCCGGGAGCAGGCGGGCCAGCGGGACGTTGCCGTCCTCCACCACGTCGCCGTCGTCGGTCGCCGCCTTGATGTCCGGGACGTCGTCCACGGCCACGTCCAGCTGCGTCAGCTCGGTCCGCCACCTGGCCTCGATGGGCTCCAGGGCCTCCAGGACCAGCGCGTCGAAGCGCTCCGCCCTGCTCCTGGCCGCCGGGAGGCTCGCCGGGTAGAGCGGGCCGCGCAGACCACGGCCGTGACGGTCCCGGTTGCGGCGGCGCGGGGCGCCCTGTCGTCGCGAACCTCTGGCCATCACCACGTGGTAGAGGGTAGTTGGCGGGGCTGCCAGGCTGTCGGCGACCTGCGGAGTTGCCGAACTCGGACCGCCGCGCCGGAGGTAATCCAACACAGCTCAGCCGGGACGCGATATCGTCCCCGCCGTGCGGAGCGTGAGACGGTGCTCGCGAACCGGGTGCGCTAACCCGGCAGTCGCCACGCTCACGTACGCCTATGCGGACTCCACGGCGGTCGTCGGCCCGTTGGCCACCTACTCCGAGCCGCACAGCTACGACCTGTGCGAGGAGCACGCCCTGCGGCTCACCGCGCCGCGCGGCTGGGAGGTCGTCCGGCACCAGGGCCAGTTCGTCGCGCCCGAGCCCACCGTGGACGACCTGACGGCGCTGGCCGAGGCGGTGCGCGAGGCGGGCCGGGCGGACCGGCCGGTCGACCCGCCCGAGGTGCCGGCGGGCACGGTCAGACGTGGTCACCTGCGGGTACTGCCCGATCCGAACGAAGACTGAATGTACCGGGCACGGCCCGTAACCTCGCGCCGGTAGGCTTTCGACGCCCACGTCAAGAGCCAAACCGGGAGTGTGGCTGTGCGCGATCTGTCCGGCATCGTCAAGGCCTACGACATCCGCGGTGTCGTCGGGGAACAGCTTGACGCGGACCTCGTCCGCGAGTTCGGGGCGGCGTTCGCGCGGCTGGTCGGCGGGTCCGCCGTGGTCGTCGGCCACGACATGCGCGAGTCGTCGCCGGGGCTGGCCGCCGCGTTCGCCGAGGGTGTCACCCGGCAGGGGATCGATGTCATCGGCATCGGCCTGGCCAGCACCGACATGCTCTACTTCGCGTCCGGCAGGCTCGACCTGCCCGGCGCGATGTTCACCGCGTCGCACAACCCGGCCAAGTACAACGGCATCAAGCTGTGCCGGGCGGGCGCCGCGCCGGTCGGCCAGGACACCGGGCTGGCGCAGGTCCGGGCCGACGTGGAGGCCGGCGTCGCCGATGCCGCCGACGTCACCCCGGGCACCGTCTCGGCGCGGGACATGCTCGCCGAGTACGCCGCCTACCTGCGGGAACTGGTCGACCTGTCGACTTCCCGGCCGTTGAAGATCGTGGTGGACGCGGGCAACGGCATGGGCGGCCACACCGTCCCGTCGGTGTTCGACGGCCTGCCGATCGACGTCGTGCCGATGTACTTCGAGCTGGACGGCAGCTTCCCGAACCACGAGGCCAACCCGCTCGACCCGAAGAACATCGTGGACCTCCAGGACCGGGTCCGGGTGGAGGGCGCGGACGCCGGCGTCGCGTTCGACGGCGACGCGGACCGCTGCTTCGTGGTCGACGAGCGGGGCGAGCCGGTGTCGCCGAGCGCCATCACCGCCCTGGTCGCGGTGCGTGAGCTGGCCAAGGACCCGGGCGGGACGATCATCCACAACCTGATCACGTCGCACGGCGTGCCGGAGATCGTGCGGGAGCACGGCGGCAACCCGGTGCGGACGCGGGTCGGGCACTCGTTCATCAAGGAGGAGATGGCCAGGACCGGGGCCATCTTCGGCGGCGAGCACTCCGCGCACTACTACTTCCGGGACTTCTGGCGGGCCGACACCGGGATGCTGGCCGCGCTGCACGTGCTGGCCGCGCTGGGCGAGCAGGACGGCCCGCTGTCCGCGCTGACCGCGGACTACGAGCGGTACGCGGCGTCCGGCGAGATCAACTCGACGGTCGCCGACCAGGCCGGTCGACTGGCCGCCGTCAAAACCGAGTTCGGCTCGCGAACCGGCGTCACACTGGACGAGCTGGACGGTCTCACGGTCAGCCTGCCCGACGGTTCGTGGTTCAACCTGCGGGCCTCCAACACCGAGCCGCTGCTGCGGCTGAACGTCGAAGCCGCCGACGCGGCCTCGGTCGCCGCGCTGCGCGACGAGGTCCTGGCGATCGTGAGGGGATGAACGCCGTGACGGTCCAACTCGACGCCCGGTTGCTGGAGATCCTGGCCTGCCCGTGCCCGGAGCACGCGCCGCTCAAGACCGGCACCGCCGACGACCCGCAGGCCGACTTCCTCACCTGCACGGCGTGCGGGCGGTCGTTCCCGGTCCGGGAGGGCATCCCGGTGCTCCTGCTGGACGAGGCTGTCACGCCGACGGCGGGGTGATCGCCCGTGCTCGACGACACCCTGCTGGACGACCACTCCCGACTCGCCGAAGCCGACACCGCCGGCCTGCTGCGGGCCGCCGCACGGGCGGGCGCGCAGGTCCGGGCCACCGCCGAGGCGGCCACCGAGCTGGACGTGCGCCGGGTCCTCCAGGAACGGCCGAGGGCGTTGGTGCTGGTCACCCGGCCCGGCGTGGGCCCGGCGGTGGCGAACCTGGTGACCGCGCTGCTCGGGCCGCAGTGCCCGGTGCCGGTCGTGGTCACCGACGACGTGCCGGGCTGGGTGGGCGCGCTGGACGTGGTCCTCGCGCACACCGAGGACCCCGGTGACGTGCTGCTCGCGGAAGCCGTGGACCGGGCCGCCCGACGCGGCGCGCGGGTGCTGCTGACCGCCGAGCCGGACGGGCCGGTGGCCGCGTCCGCCGCCCAGCACGCGCTGCTCATCCCGCCGCGCGTGCCGGTGCCGCAGGGCTTCGGGTTCGCCCGGGGGTTCGCGGCGTGGCTGGTGGCGCTGAACGCGCTGCGCCTGCTCGACGTGGACGTGCAGCTCATGGCCGACGAACTGGACCGGGAGGCGGAACGCGACCACCCGATGCACGAGTCGTTCGTGAATCCGGCGAAGTCGCTGGCGCTGCGCGTCGCCGACCGCACCCCGCTGCTGTGGGGCCTGGACGAGCCCGCGACGGCCGTCGCCGCACACGGTGCGGGAATGTTGGCCTGTTACGCGGGCTTGGTGAGCGACGTGGCCGGGTACCCGCAGGCGTTGACCAAGTCGGTGCTGCATCGGCGTGCCGTTCAGGGCACGTCCGGCGCGGACATCTTCGCCGACCCGGATGACACGCAGGACGGGCTGGTGCGCGTACTGCTGCTGGCCGTGCGACAGGGCCGGCAGGCCGAGTTCGCGCGCCGGTCCGCGATGGAGACCTTGCCGGGAGCCGACGTGCTCGAACCGGCCGAGGAAGTGACCGGCGGCGACGCGGTGTGTGCCGCGCTGCTCGCGCTGCGGTTCGAGTTGGCCGCGCTGTACCTGGGCCTGGCGGCGGGAACGCTGGGCGGTCCGGGGTTGTACGCGCCGGCCGTGTGAGGGGAAATTCGCTGTGGAACTGCTGCACAACGCGGTGCGGCCGTACGCGTGGGGATCGCGTACGGCCATCGCCGAACTACTCGGGAGGGAGGTGCCGGCACCCCACCCCGAGGCCGAGCTGTGGATGGGGGCGCACCCCGGCGACCCGTCCCGGGTGGTCCGGGCGGACGGCACGCGTTCGCTGCTCGACCTGCTCGCGGACGACCCGGACGGCCAGCTCGGCGCGCGCAACGCACAACGGTGGGGCAGCAGACTGCCGTTCCTGCTGAAGGTGCTGGCGGCGGACGAGGCGCTGAGCCTCCAGGCGCACCCGTCGGCGCTCCAGGCGGCGCAGGGCTTCGCGGCCGAGGAGCGGGCGGGCATCCCGCTGGACTCGTCGGTGCGCAACTACAAGGACCCGTCGGCGAAACCGGAGCTGATCTGCGCGCTGACCGAGTTCCACGCGCTGGCCGGGTTCCGGGACCCGGACCGGACGGTGGCGCTGCTGCGGTCGCTGGAGGCCGCGGCCTTCGCCCCGTACACCGAGCTGCTGGCCGCCCAGCCGGACGAGAACGGGCTGCGCGCCCTGTTCACCACCCTGATCACGCTGCCGCAGCCGACGTTGGACGTGCTGTTGCCGCAGGTCCTGGACGCGTGCGTGCTGCACGTGAAGGAGCGCGGCGAGTTCGACCTGGAATGCCGGACGGTGCTGGAGCTCGGCGAGGCGTACCCCGGTGACGCGGGCGTGCTGGCCGCGCTGCTGCTCAACCGGCTGGTGCTCAAGCCGGGTGAGGCGATCCACCTGCCGGCCGGCAACCTGCACGCGTACCTGCACGGCACGGGCGTGGAGATCCTGGCGAACTCGGACAACGTGCTGCGCTGCGGGTTGACGCCGAAGCACGTGGACGTGCCGGAGCTGATGCGGGTGCTGGACTTCACGTGCGGCGACATGGTCGTTCAGACCGGGGTGGAGACCGCGCCCGGCCTGTGGACGTACCCGACGCCGAGTCCGGAGTTCGAGCTGTCCAGGCTGGAACTGGCGGCGGGTGAAGAGATCTGTGCCGACCACGACGGCCCGCAGATTCTGCTGGTCACGCAGGGGAGGGCGCGGTTCTCGAACGCGTCCGGGGAGGTGCTGGAGGTCGAGCGGGGCCACTCGGTGTGGCTGCCCGCGTCGGATCCGGCGGTGCTCGTCACATCGGACGAGCCGACGCGTCTTTTCCGTGCAACGGCGGGCACCGATTAGGGTCAGCCCACTAAGGTCACCCGCGAACAGGGTCACTTGAGACAAATCGGACTTCCGAGGGAGCTGTCGTGTCAGCAGGGGGCGGTACCAAGGCGATTGTCGCCGCGCTGGTGGCCAATGCCGGGATCGCGGTGGCGAAGTTCCTCGGCTTCCTGGCGACCGGCTCGTCGTCCATGCTGGCCGAGGCGGTGCACTCGGTGGCGGACACGTCCAACCAGGGTCTGCTGCTGCTCGGGCAGAAGACGTCCCAGCGCAAGGCGACGCCGAGCCACCCGTTCGGGTTCGGTCGGGACCGGTACTTCTACTCGTTCGTGGTGGCCCTGCTGCTGTTCAGCCTGGGTTCGGTCTTCGCGCTGTACGAGGGCATCCACAAGCTGGAGTCCGCCGAGCCGCTGGACTCGCCGATCATCGCGGTGCTCATCCTGGTGGTGGCGATCGGCCTGGAGACCTACAGCTTCAAGACCGCGATCTCGGAGTCGAAGCTGATCAAGGGCGATGCGACGTGGTGGCAGTTCATCCGCCAGTCGAAGGTGCCCGAGCTGCCGGTGGTGCTGCTGGAGGACGCGGGCGCGCTGCTGGGTCTGGTGCTGGCCCTGTTCGGTGTCGGTCTGTCGACCCTGACCGGCGACCCGGTGTGGGACGCGATCGGGACGATCTGCATCGGCGTGCTGCTGGGCGTGATCGCGGTCATCCTGATCGTGGAGATGAAGTCCCTGCTGATCGGCGAGGGCGCGTCGCCGGACGAGCTGGACACGATCGTGGACGAGCTGGCGGCGGGCAAGGTGCAGCGCGTGATCCACATCCGGACCCAGTACATCGGGCCGGACGAGCTGCTGGTGGCGGCGAAGATCGCGCTGAGCCCGGGTCTGCCGGCGTCCGAGGTGGCGCAGGCGATCGACGATGCCGAGCAGCGCGTGCGCAACAAGGTCCCGGCGGCCCGGCTGATCTACCTGGAGCCCGACCTGGACCGTTCGCTGTCCAAGTCGTAGCTTTCGAGGCTTCCCCGCCGGGGGTGACGGGTCGCCGTCACCTCCGGCGGTCGTTCACGGCACCCTCGTCCGGCTTCACCAAGGGCGACGGTGTCGCGCCATGTCCGTTGCCCAGCAACGAATTCCGGCGGCTGTAGGCGAAGTACACGACCACGCCCAACGCCATCCACACCACGAACCGCACCCACGTCAACGCCGTCAGGTTCAGCATCAGCCAGAAGCACGCGATGATCGCCAGGATCGGCACCAACGGCACCCAGGGCACGCGGAAGCCGCGCGGCAGGTCCGGCCGGCTCTTGCGCAGCACCAGCACACCCGCCGACACCAGCACGAACGCGAACAGCGTGCCGACGTTGACCATCTCCAGCAGCTTGCCCGCCGGGAACAACCCCGCCGCCACGGCCACCAGCACACTGATTCCGATCGTGATCCGGTGCGGCGTGCCGTACTTGCCGGTGCGGGCCAGCTTGCGCGGCAGGAGGCCGTCGCGGGACATCGCGAACAGCACGCGCGACTGGCCCAGCATCAGCACCATGACGACGGTCGTCAGACCCGCCAGCGCGCCCACCGAGATGACCGTCGCCGCCCAGTCGACGCCGTTCTCCGCGAACGCCGTGGCCAGCGTCGCGCTACTGCCGTCGGGTTGGGTCTTCAGCCGGTCGTAGGGCAGCATACCGGTGATCACCAGCGACACCGCCACGTACAGCACGGTCACGATGACCAGTGAGCCGAGGATGCCGCGCGGCACGGCCTTCTGCGGGTTCCGGGTCTCCTCGGCGGTCGTCGCGACCACGTCGAAGCCGATGAACGCGAAGAACACCAGCGACGCCGCCGCCAACAGCCCCATCACGCCGTAAGTACTGCCGCCGTATCCGGTGATCAGCGAGAACAGCGACTGCTCCAGCCCCGACCCGGCACTGCCGCCGGTCTGGCCGGGCGGGATGTACGGGGTGTAGTTCGCCGTCTTGATGTATCCGATGCCGAGCACCACCACGAGCAGCACCACGGCCACCTTGATCGTCGTGATCACCGCGCTGACCCGCGACGACAGCTTGGTGCCGATCACCAGCAGCACGGCCAGCACGGCCACCAGCAGCACGGAACCCCAGTCGAACCTGACGCCGCCGATGTCCACCGTGGTCTTCAGGTCCAGCCCGAGCTGCGTCAGCACGGTCTGGAGGTACTCCGACCACCCCTTGGCCACGGCCGCCGCGCCGATCGCGAACTCCAGGATCAGGTCCCAGCCGATGATCCACGCCATGAACTCGCCGAACGTGGCGTACGAGAACGTGTACGCACTGCCCGCGACGGGCACCGTGGACGCGAACTCCGCGTAGCACAACGCCGCCAGCGCGCACGCGATCGCGGCCAGCACGAACGCCAGCGAGACCGATGGTCCGGCCACGTTGCCGGCGGTCGACGCGGTGACCGTGAAGATGCCCGCGCCGATCACCACCGCGACGCCGAAGACCGTGAGGTCCCACGCGGTCAGGTCCTTGCGCAGCTTGGTGTCCGGCTCGTCGGTGTCGGCGATCGACTGCTCGATCGACTTGGTTCGCCAAAGCCCGTTCCCCGGCACGGTGCTTCCCCTCTACGTCCGAGTCTGGTCCAGCTGCTCAGCGTAGGGGTACCACCTGACTACCGTCGGTGAGTTTGGGTATCGCGTATTGACGAACCTGCCCGCGTGAGTCAGTCGCTCACACCAGGTCGAACGCACCGTCCTTGACGGCGGCGAGGAACGCGGCGGCCTGGCGACGATTGAAGACGAGCACCGGGCTGCCGTCACCCAGCTTGCTGTCCCGGACACCGATCGACGCCGATCCCGCGCCGATCTCGACACAGGCACCGCTCGTCGCAGATCGGGACGACTTCCGCCATGACCAGGTGGTCATCTCAGCTCCTCGCGAATCCGATGGATCATCGACGCCGAGTCCGACTCGGGAAGCGCGAGCTCCAGCAACCGCTGTGCCACCTCGGTGTACTCGTCTACTTCCTCGACATTATCCCGGTAGCGCGCGCCGATTCGATCCTCCACGTAGACGACGCCGGGATCCCTGGGGATGGGGAACTCCAAGATCGTGAACGGCCCGTGCAAGGCCGGATGCACACCGACTGTGTGGTGGAGCACCTTGATCGTGATGTTGGGCCGCCCGCCGACTTCCAGCAGGTGCTCCAGTTGTCGACCGAGCACCGCCTTGCCGCCGATCTGCCGGTGCAGGACGGCTTCATCGATGACCACCACCAGTTCCAGTAGTGGTTCCTCGCGGCTGAGAGCGCCCTGTCGCTGCATCCGCAGATCGACCTGGCGTCGGACCTCGGCGTCAGACAGGTTGGCGTGGTGGCCCTGCAACAGTGCCTCGGCGTACGGCTCGCACTGCAACAGGCCGTAGACGGTCATGGCGTCGTAGGCCACGATGCGGCTCGCGCCCTGTTCCAGGCCAAGGTAGAGGTCGAATCCGGGCGGCAGGGTCATCGACTCGTCCGGCTCGATCAGTGGTGCCGCGCTCCTCGTCTGGAGGATCAGTTCGCGGAAGCCGGAGACGAGGTCGTCCGCGCCGTAGAACGGCAGGAGCACCTCCACATCGATCAGCTTGGGCAGGTTGCGCCCGGACTCGAAGTGGGCGATGCGCGACTTGGACGTGTCGATCCGCTTCGCGGCGTCACCCTGGTTCAAACCCGCCGCCTCGCGCAGCCTGCGCAGCTCGAACGCGATGTAGCGGCGCAGCACGGTGGGCGTGGTCGAGAGCGCCACGGGACCCCCTTCACCCGATCGGACCGTATTCCAGCAACTGACGCCACCGTAACCTTTTACTGTGGCAAGGTTACACGGGCTGTAGTTCCTCATGTTCCCACAGTGGGGAACACGTCAAGTGATCGGGGCGGCACCGAGGGTGGCGCACAGTCAAGGGGTGACGTGATGAGCCGAAATCGCATGGTGACGAACATCGGAATGCTGCTGGACGGCGGCGACTCGATCGACCTGCGCGGCCGGTTGGACGCGACGGCGTTCCTGGCCATCGGCGACACCGTCGAGATCGTGCTCGGCGAGTCGCACGTCCGAAGGCTGTGGGAGCAGGCCGGAGCCGCGCTGGACGACATCACGCTCCTTGAGGCAGCGGACGCGGTCGTCGGCAAAGCCTTCGATGCCGGCGTGCACGCGCGGAAGGCCGCAGAGCAGGCCCTGCACCTGGCGGACGAGGCCGAGCGCGCGGGCGCGGTCGAGCAGGCGTCGCAGGCACGGGAGGCTGCCCGGTACGCGGCGGAAGCGGCGCGACGCGCCCAGGACGCGGCACGGGCGGCGTCCGAGGCCATGGGGCTGGCCGAGGACGCGGCAGACCGGGCCGCGGACGCGGCGGCCGAAGCCCGGCGGGCGGCAGCCGCACCTGGAGTGAACGCCGGTACCTTGGCCGGATGACCTTCAGCCAAGACTGGTGGAGAATCGGTCCAATGCCACGACAAAGCTGTCGTCCAACAGCTGGGTGACGTTGTCCCGGTAGTCTTCCGGATTGTTCGTGTAGGTCCAGGTGACGCTTTCCGTCGGACTGGATACCGCAATCTCTTCGGCAGGCTCGCGGGAGTCGTCGCTGGATTCGTTCAGGATCTCGGCGTAGATCGTCATGGTCAGCACGCCGGATTCGCCGTGGCCGACTTTCTGCAAAAAGGCCAGATAGCGCAGCCGCTGCCCGAAGACGGTGAACTTGAGCTGGGTCCACCAGGTGCCCTGGGTGAGATTGACGTAAAAGTCGACACTGCGTGCCGTTCGGATGACTTGGCGTCGCCACCAGTGCGCATTCGGGTCCGGCGGCGTGGCGGAGGTGACACTCGCGTACGCGTTGGGATCGATCTGTCGATACTTTTCCTGGATCTCCTCGGCGAATTTCGTCAGCCAGTTGCCGATATCGCCGCTTATCGCCGAGGCGAGTTCATCGATCCGCCGCCCGCGCTCTACTGCCCCGGCCTCGGCCCGGAGACTGCGCAAGCGTGCGATGTGTGCGTCCGCGACGGCCAACGCGCCGTCGTTTTGCCCGCCGGACAACTCCAGGGCCGGGCGCTCCAGTTCGCTGCGCAACGCCACGATCTCAAGTTCGGCGAAGAACCTGATCAGCGGGCGCAGGTCGCCTTCATTCGCCTGGTCCAGGCAGGTGATGTAGCGGTCGCGTTCACGTCGGTCGACCACCAGCGGGGCCAGGTTGCCGGACAGCAGGGTGAGCAGGGTCAGTCCACGCGCGACGCGTCCGTTGCCGTCCTCGAACGGGTGGATTCGTACGAACCGGTGATGTAGCCAGGCGGACCGCACAACAGGATCGCAGTCATCCAGCTGATGGTACAACTCGACCAGCTTGTCCATCTGGTCTTGGACCTGGTCGGGCGGCGTGTACTCAAGTAGGGAGCCATCCGGCCGGCGCACGTGGTTCGGCTGCGACCTCCACTGGCCGTGATGCAAGGTGGCCTCGAACTTGCCGCCCGTCGGTCCGGTGGCGGTGTAGGTCTGCTGGGATCGGGTCAGGGCTACATGCAGTTCCTTGATCAGGTAAACCGACAGCGGGCGTCCATCGCGTGCAATCTCGGCGAGAAAAGTCAGCGCGTCATACTGGGATTGGATGACTCCGAGTACATCGTCACCGATCGAACCGGTCGTCCTCGCGAGCGCTTCGGCGGTGATGCCTTCGGCGACGAGAGCTTCCGTCACACCCCAGTCCACGTCATACAGCCGTTCGATGATGCCCGTTTCGATCGCATGTCGCCGGAGGCTTCGTCGACGTGCCTCCTGGAACGAGTCCGAATTGTGCGAGACAATCGTCTCCCACGCACTCTTGAGCGATGCCACCGAGGCGAGCACTGATTGCACATCGCCATTGATGTGTGGAAGGGGTTCGACATCGGCCCAGTACGAGTCGGCCATCGGCACGGGGTGGATGGTAGCGGTGCCGGTCACCCGACCACCGGCCCGACCAGCGGCGGGATCTCGCCCGGCAGGCCGTGGTTCGAAGCGGCGGACGGTCGATCGCGCCTGATGCGAACGCCGGTACCTTGGCCGGATGACCGTGCTGTGCCTGGACGTCGGCTCGACCTGGACGAAGGGCGCCCTGGTGTCCGACACAGGCGACCTGCTGGGCACCGCTCAACGCCCCACGTCACCGCCGGAGGTCCTGGACGGCATCGCCGCCGTGTCCGACGCACTGGGCGGGGCGGCCGAGGTGCTGGCGTGCTCGTCCGCAGGCGGTGGTCTGCGTCTGGCCGTAGTAGGTCAGGAACGCCTGGTCAGCGCCGAAGCCGGCTACCGGGTGGCGCTCTCGGCGGGCGCGAAGGTAGTGCACGTGTCAGCCGGTCCACTGGACAGTTCGGGCGTCAAAGCCCTACGCGAAGCACGCCCCGACCTGCTGCTGCTGGTAGGCGGCACCGATGGCGGCGACAAGACGGTCCTCCTGCACAACGCCCGCCGCCTGGCCCGGTTCGCCCGCCCGATCGTGTTGGCAGGCAACGTCGAAGCCCGCACCGAAGCCCTGGACCTACTGGCCGGCCGCACGGTCGTGCCGACCGACAACGTCCTGCCCGACGTAGGCGAACTGGCACCCGGCCCGGCACGTCAGGCGATCCGGGAAGTGTTCCTGCAACACGTGATCGGCGGCAAGGGCCTGTCGCGAGGCCCGAGGTTCCGGCGCTTGGTCCGCGCCGTGACACCGGATGCCGTCCTCAACGGCGTGTCCCGCCTGGCCGCACAGGACCGTGAAGGCGCGGTGCTGGTGGTCGATGTCGGCGGCGCGACAACGGATGTCTACTCAGCAGTGTCTACTATGGACAACGAGCAGGAACGAACGGTAGCCCTACCCCCGGACCGCCGAACCGTAGAAGGCGACCTGGGAATGCGCTGGTCCGCCCCCGGTGTAGTCGCCGAAGCCGTCGCCGAGAAGCTGATCGACAAATCGGAAGCCGTTGCCCTGCAACAGGAAGCCGCCCGCCGAGCCGCCGACGTAACCTGGCTGGCCGACGACCCCACGGTAGACCTCCGTCTGGCCGCCCTGGCCGCGATCCTGGCCACCCGCCGCCACCTCCGCCTGGTGGACGGCCGCCTTGGCCCCCAAGGCGCGGGACTCCTGGTGCTCTCCGGCGGTGTCTTCCGCCACGCCCCCGACACCACCGCCGTGGAACACGCCCTGCGCAACGACCCGGTCCTGCGCCCAATCCTGAAGACAGCCGCCATCACAGTCGACCGAGACTACGTCCTGGCCCCGGCCGGCCTACTCGCCGACTCCGGCCGCACCGAAGCCGCCGACCACCTCCTCGCCCGCCTGGGCTGATGTCAGCGCGCCTCGGACTCCGGCGATGACTGCGACGGCGCCGGAGTGTGACCCTGACGAGCCACCGGCAACACCAGCCCAGGCTTCGGCACCGCCACGTCCTCCAACCCGGCCGCGATCGCAATGGCCCGATCCCACTCCGGATCCGACGTGTAGTCCGCGTGCCGATTCACCCCCGCCGCCCAACGCCGCCCCACGAACGGGCCGCGCTGCGGATCAGGCAGCCAGTGATCACCACCCAGCACCAACGCCCCGGTAGGCCCACGCAACGCAGGCGGCAACGCCCCGGTAGTGCCGTCAGGCAGAAAACCGACCCCCAGCAGCATCCCGTCGAACACCTGCCGCCCCCAGGTCATCACCGCCCCGCCCAACGGGTCCGTCCCCCGGCACAACGCCCGCCACCGCCCGTCCAACCCACCCGCCAGGTTCGCCAACGAGCCATGCGGCACCACCGCCGGGAACGCACGCGGATAAGCCCACTGCAACTGGGACCCCGCCGTCACCAGCCCAAGCCGTTCCGCCTGGTGCGACGGCAACTCCTCCAACAACCGCGCCGCCGTCACCGCCGCCAACAAGCTGCCCTGCGAATGCCCGGCCAGCACCACCCGCGTGCCCGGATCGGCCAAGTGCTCCCGCACCCGTGACACCAACTCCGGCACGACCTTCAACGCGTAACAGGGCGGCACCACCGGATGCGCCTCACGCGGCCAGAACGCCGCCAGATCCGCCAGTATCCCCAGCTGCCGCGCGGTATCCGGCCGTCGCGCCGCCAGCCACACGGCCCGCAGCAACGCCAACGCCAGAACCGCCAGCACCAGCACCCCGAACCCGGCGAACGGCCGCGCCCAGACGGGCACGTCGACCTCCCGCAACCGCAGGAACGCCGCCGGCACCGACCCCGCGACCAGCACGCAGGCCACGACCAGCACCACGTGATGGCTGTGCCGCTGCTCCCACCGCGCCCACCACCAGGCCCGAGCCGCCCGCTGCACGTCCCGCGCCCGCCCGGCGTGCAGCAACGACGCCTCGCGCGCCCACTCCTTGCCCCGCCGCAGCGAACTCCACCGCACCGCGCCCGTGGTCGCGGCCATCACGATCCCGGCCAGGAACGCCAACACCCCGGCCACACCCCACAGCAGCGCGAGGTAGTCGTACCCGCGCGGCAGCACGCCGTGCCCCAGCACCCGCCGCAACGTCAACGCCACCCCGGCCCCGAACCCACCGCCCAACAACGCCGCGATGGCCAAGACCGGCGCGGCCATCCAGCCACCCGCCCACGGCCGGAGGTCACGCGGCAACTCCCGCCACGTCTTACGGGCCACCAGCGCAGCCGGCACCAGCAACAACGCGAGCAGCACACACACCAACGCCACCGCCGCGCCCACCAACTGCACGGCCAAGTCCGCACCCGGCATCCGCACCGGCAACCGGGTCAGCAACCCCACCGACCCGAAGAACAACGCCCAAGCCGCACCCAGCAGCACCCGACGCGGCTTCCGCGCCAACACCGCACGCAGCCACCGTCCGCCCCGATGCGGCGCGCCGCCCGTCGGGTCGTCCAGCAACATCGTGCCCAGCGCGGACACCCCGACCAGCGCCAACCCGAGCACCCACGCCACGTTCAGCGCCACCCCGTGCCAACCGGGCGCGAGCAGCGGACCCAGCGGCCCGCCCAGCCCGATCACCACCGCCGTGCCCAGGCCCGCGACCAGGTGCAGCACCCGCAACGCGGGCACGTCCGGATCGGTCGCGACATGCGCGCCCGGCAACCCGGAGGGACCGGTCGCCGACGCCGGCACGGTCTTGCGCTCGATCCGCCAGTCGACGCTGGACACCCGGTGCAGCACGACCAGCAGCAACGCGATCGGGACCATCCCGGCCACCGAACGGGCCCACGGCGTTTCGGACACCCACGACGGACCCCACAGGCACTCGGATCCCGGCGCGAGGCACTGCGCCGCCACCAGATCCAGGCTGATCACCGCCAGTTGCGCCACCAGCAGCACGGTCAGCAGCAACGCCGCCAGCCGAAGCAGCGAACGCAGGCAGATACCCAGCAGATGGGCGAACACCGAACCGGCCGGCACCGGCGGCAGCATCCAGTGCGCCACGTTCGCCAGCGAGAACGGGAACAGCAGCGCCCACGTCGCCTTCGCCCAGCCGCCGGACGTCATACCGCCCCACACGTAGCCCTCGACCACGCGCGGCACGGGGCGTCCGCCCGCCTGGAGCACCGGCCCCGGTGCCGGTCTGCGCAGCCGGTCGGCCGGGCGCACGATGCGGCCCAGCCCGTCGCCGGCGACGTCCACGGCGGCCATCGCGTCCACCAGGGACTGCGGCGTCGTGCCCTGGACACCGTGCACCCGCAGCTCGACCACCCGTGTGTCGGGGCCGGGAATCAGCACGAAACCTCCAGCGGGGCTCAGGTGGGCCACGCCATAGTGGTGCATGAGTGCCCCACTCGCAGCCGACCCGGACCCCGGCGTGGCGGGCGGTAGGGTCGGGCGTACCCCGAATTTGGAGGAATCCGCGATGACCGCCGAGAGGCTCCAGAACCGCAACGGCATCGACTTCGCCGTCGCCGACCTCTCCCTGGCTGAGTTCGGCCGGAAGGAGATCCGCCTGGCCGAGCACGAGATGCCGGGCCTGATGGCGCTGCGGCGCGAGTACTCCGAGGTGTACCCGCTGAAAGGGGCGCGGGTCTCCGGCTCGCTGCACATGACCGTGCAGACCGCCGTGCTGATCGAGACGTTGGTCTCGCTCGGTGCCGAGGTCCGCTGGGCCTCGTGCAACATCTTCTCCACCCAGGACCACGCCGCCGCGGCGGTCGTCGTCGGCCCGCACGGCACCGAGGAGGAGCCGAAGGGCGTCCCGGTGTTCGCCTGGAAGGGCGAGACGCTGGAGGAGTACTGGTGGACGGCTGAGTCCATGCTGACGTGGCCGGATGGTGGCGGTCCGAACATGATCCTGGACGACGGCGGCGACGCGACGATGCTCGTCCACAAGGGCGCGCAGTACGAGAAGGCGGGCGTCGTGCCTGCTCCCGAGGCGGACGACCCGGACGAGTGGAAGATCGTCCTGGAGACGCTGCGGGCGTCGCTGGCGGCCGACAACGGCAAGTGGACCAAGATCGCCGAGGGCATCCGGGGCGTCACCGAGGAGACCACGACCGGCGTCATGCGCCTGTACCAGCTGGCGGCGGCGGGCGAGCTGCTGTTCCCGGCGATCAACGTGAACGATGCCGTCACCAAGTCGAAGTTCGACAACCGGTACGGCATCCGGCACTCGCTGATCGACGGCATCAACCGGGGCACCGACGTGCTGATGGGCGGCAAGGTCGCGGTGATCTGCGGCTACGGCGACGTCGGCAAGGGTGCGGCGGAGTCGCTGCGCGGCCAGGGCGCGCGGATCATCGTGACCGAGATCGACCCGATCTGCGCACTCCAGGCGGCCATGGACGGCTACGACGTCCAGGTGCTGGAGGACGTGCTGGACCGGGCCGACATCGTGATCACGACGACCGGCAACAAGGACGTCGTGCGCATCGAGCACATGGCGGCCATGAAGCACCAGGCGATCGTCGGCAACATCGGCCACTTCGACAACGAGATCGACATGGCCGGCCTGGCGCGTTACCCGGGGATCCGCCGGATCAACATCAAGCCGCAGGTCGACGAGTGGGTGTTCCCGGACGGCAAGTCGATCCTGGTGCTGTCCGAGGGTCGGCTGCTGAACCTGGGCAACGCGACCGGCCACCCGAGCTTCGTGATGTCGAACTCGTTCTCCAACCAGGTGATCGCGCAGGTCGAGCTGTTCACCAAGTACCAGGAGTACGACAAGGAGGTGTACCGGCTGCCGAAGAAGCTGGACGAGAAGGTCGCGCGCATCCACCTGGACGCGCTGGGCGGCAAGCTCACCAAGCTGTCGAAGGACCAGGCCGAGTACATCGACGTGGACGTCGAGGGCCCCTACAAGCCCGAGCACTACCGCTACTGAACACGCGTTTCAAAGCCGGCCGGGACGTCCACGTCCCGGCCGGCTCCTTTTCGCCTCGGCAGCGGCGTCAGCTATGCCCCGAAAGTGACGATCAGGTCACCGATATAGCATCGATGGTATGAGCTGGGGTACTGTCGAGCTGGAACCCGAAGTGCAGGACTGGTTGGAACGATTGGGCACGGCGCAGTTCGCCACCGCGGCCTTCTACATCGATCTGCTCGGCGATCTGGGCGTGCATCTCGGGGAGCCGTACACGCGACAGTTGGACGGGAAGTTGCGCGAGCTGCGGTTCCACCTGGACGGTGACGCGGTTCGGGTGACGTACTGGATCGCTACCGGGAGGCGGCTCGTGTTGCTGACGGTGTTCCGCAAGTCCCGGATGCGGGAGGAGCGGGAGATCGATCGCGCGCGAAGGGCACTGCGGCGATGTATTGAGCAGCAACATGTAGTCGGTGACGACGACGGGGAGTGATGAGAGTGGCTGAGCGTGCCGACTGGCGGCGGCTTCGTGATCGGCGGATGTCCGAGCCGGGGGCCGTGGAAGCGTACGAGGCGACCAGGATCGCCTTCGAACTCGGCAAATCCGTCCGGGAGACGCGTGAACAGCGCGGCTGGAGCCAAGCGCGACTTGCCGAAGCGGCCGGGATGACCCAGCCTGCGGTAGCCCGATTCGAGGCCGGCGGCACCGTGCCCACGATCCCCGTTCTGGAACGCCTCGCGCACGCTCTGGGGCTGGAGTTGGTCGTCCGGCTCGCGCCACGGACGTCAGCAGCCTGACCGCCCGAACCCAGGCCACGAACCTCAGTTCCACTCCACGCCGATGCCCGCCAGGCCAGGCCCGACGTCGGTGAAGTACGCGCTCACCACGCCGCCCAACCCGCACACCAACTCCTCCACGTCCACCGGCATCGAGTCCGGATCGACGCGGAACTGCTTGGTGCACCGCGCCGGCAGGGAGCGCCGGTTGAACGCCAGTTGCAGCAGATATCCCCGACAAGGCTCACGGAACGTCCGATGGTGCCCCGGCGTGGGCCCACCCGTGTCATCCACGACGGTAAAGCTGAAAACGTGTTCCTCACCCTCGCCCAACCGCCGGTCGAACAGCAGCTCGAACGCCAGACCACGGCTCGCGCTCTGCCGCCGCAACCGCCCCTGCCGACACCCTTCCGCCGGTCTTACCAGGGCGTTGTCGATCACGCTCCCCTCGTCGCCCTGATGCACGGCCAGGTACCGGTCGGGACCACCCCGCAACGCCCGCACCACCAGCCGCGTGGTGATCGAACGCTGCTCCCGCTGCGCCCCCAGCAGCACCGTGTCGTGCACCGACAGCACCTCCAGGTCGGCGTTCGCCCGCGCGCTCTCCGGCACGGCCTCGAACTCCGCCAGCAGCGGCGCGGTCTTGACCCACGCGTTGGCCATCTCGGTGAACGCCGGCCGGGGCAGCCGGGGCTGCGGCCGGTTGCCGACGAGCGTCACCAGCGAGTCCGCCGGGAGCTTCAGCACGGTCTCCAGCGCCCGCACGGTCGCGATGGCGCGCGGCACTTCGGGATGACGCAGCCCCCGCTGCCAGTAGCTCAGGGTGGATTGCCCGACCTGCACGCCCTGCTGTTCCAGGTGCGCGCGCAGCCGGGCCAGGGACAGCCCCCGGTGGGCGATGGCGTCGTGCAGCGCCCGGTGGAACGGCCCGTAACGCAGGGTTTCGACCAGGGCGTGGGGCAACCCTGGTGGGTGGCCCACCGGCTGCTCGACCGGCCCGGAATCCGCGGTCACCGCGGCACCACCCTTTCGTGCGGACCCAAATTGCGTTCACCGTAGTCACTCAATCTGGTGAGAGAAAGATCTCCAGTCACCCGACTGGGCGACCTGGTGCCGCCGATCGAGGATTTCCGCCGCCCCTTAGGGTGGTGGCGTGGGAAAACTCGTGGTGATCGAGGGTCTGGACGGCGCGGGCAAGCGCACCCTCGCCAAGGCGCTCACCGACGCGCTCGCCGCCGCCGGCCGCAAAGTCGCCACCGGCGCGTTCCCGCGTTATGACGACGACATCCACGCCGAACTCGTCCGCGACGCACTCCACGGTCGGCTCGGCGACCTTACGGACTCCGTGCACGGCATGTCCGTCCTGTACGCGCTCGACCGCCGTGGCGCGGCCGACCAGATCCGCGCCGACCTGGACCACTACGACGTCGTCCTGCTCGACCGCTACATCGCCTCCAACGCCGCCTACGGCGCGGCGCGCCTCCGCCAGCACGCCGACGGCGAGTTCGTCGAGTGGCTGCGCGCCCTGGAGGTGGACCGCTTCGGGTTGCCGATCCCCGATCTCCAACTGCTGCTCCGCGTGCCCAGCGCCGTCGCGGCGGACCGGGCCGCCCACCGGGAGACGTCCGAACAACGCGAGCGCGACCTCTACGAGTCCGATGACGACCTCCAGAGCCGGTGCGCGAACGTGTACGACGAACTGGCCCAGGCCCACTGGCTGTCGACGTGGGAAGTCCTCGACGGCACCGCCGACCTGCGCATCGATGGTCTACTGCACCGATATTTCACCCGTTAGTCTCACGAAGTAACGAAACGTGACCAGCACGCCGATGAGTCGCTGACGAATCCCGTGCGGCGAGGCGAGGTGGGCACGTGGAACGGCGACCGAGACCGACGACGGACTGGACTCGTGCGGCGACCAGCGGCAATGACCACTGGGCGGTGCGTGGTAGTCCGACCACTAGTGGGACGATGTTGGGTATGAAGGCACGCGTGCTCGTGGTGGACGACGACCCCGCTCTGGCGGAGATGCTGACCATCGTGCTGCGGGGCGAGGGTTTCGATACCGCGGTGGTGGCCGATGGCGCCCGCGCGCTGCCCGCCCTGCGCGAGTTGAAACCGGACCTGGTGCTGCTCGACCTCATGCTGCCCGGCATGAACGGCATCGACGTGTGCAAGGCGATCCGCTCCGAGTCGGGCGTACCGATCGTCATGCTCACCGCGAAGAGCGACACCGTGGACGTGGTGCTGGGCCTGGAGTCCGGCGCGGACGACTACGTGGTCAAGCCGTTCAAGCCGAAGGAGCTGGTCGCGCGCATCCGCGCCCGCCTGCGCCGGACCGAGGCCGAGCCGGCCGAGGTGCTCCAGATCGGCGACCTCACCATCGACGTGCCCGGGCACGAGGTGCTGCGCGAGGGCAAGCCGATCCAGCTCACGCCGCTGGAGTTCGACCTGCTGGTGGCCCTGGCCCGCAAGCCGCGCCAGGTGTTCACCCGCGAGGTGCTGCTCGAACAGGTGTGGGGCTACCGGCACGCGGCGGACACCCGGCTGGTGAACGTCCACGTGCAGCGGCTGCGGTCCAAGGTGGAGCGCGACCCGGAGCACCCCGAGGTGGTCCTGACCGTCCGTGGCGTCGGATACAAGGCGGGCCCTCCGTGATCGGTGCCCGATGAGCGTGCTTGATTCCGCGATGCGTGAACTGCGTCGCGGAATCGAGCGCGCCCGGCGCAACGGTGCCGCGTTCGGCGAGCTGTGGCGTCGTTCGCTACAGCTGCGGGTCGTGGTCAGCACGCTGGCGCTGTCCTCGGCCGTGGTGTTCGTGCTGGGCATGGTGCTCCAGGTGCAGATCACCGGGCAGCTGCTGGAGACCAAGACCGAGGCGGCGATCCGGCAGACCGAGGCGTCCGCGGCGGCCGTGCAGCCCGACCTGGCCGGCCTCAACCCCGGTCCGGACAGCGTGAAGTCCCGGTTCACCGCCGCGCTGAACAAGATCAACGCGGCGGGCTCCGGGCTGGACGGCAGCTCGTCCGGCGCGGGCGCGTTCGAACCGGTGCTGTACGACCCGCTGATCGGGGTCGGCTCGGACGGCCTGCCCACCGCCGTCGGGCCGTGGCAGGACGTGCCCGAGGGCCTGTTCAAGATGCTCGAACGGGGCAGCGCGGGCCACCAGATCCACACCGTCGAGCGCAGCACCGGACGCACCACGCTGCTGGTCGTCGGCAAGCCGGTGAACACCACGGCCCGCGCCATGCACCTCTACCTGCTGTTCCCGCTGACCGGTGAGCAGGCCACCGCCGAGGTCGTCCAGTCGACGCTGGTCGTCGGCGGCCTGGTGCTGCTCCTGCTGCTCGCGGTGATCGCGAACCTGGTGACCAGGCAGGTGGTCCGGCCGGTGCGGCAGGCCGCCGAGATCGCCGAGCGGTTCGCCGACGGCAGCCTGGACGAGCGGATGCCCGTGGTCGGCGAGGACGACGTGGCGCGGCTCGCCGAGTCGTACAACGAGATGGCCGCCAGCATCCAGCGGCAGATCCACCAGTTGGAGGAATTCGGGCAGCTCCAGCGGAGGTTCACCTCGGACGTGTCGCACGAGCTGCGCACCCCGCTGACCACCGTGCGGATGGCCGCCGACGTGCTGCACGCGTCCCGCGAGCAGTTCCCCAGCGGCCTGGCGCGGTCGACCGAGCTGCTGGTGGACGAGCTGGACCGGTTCGAGTCGCTGCTCGGCGACCTGCTGGAGATCAGCCGGCTGGACGCGGGCGTGGAGGAGCTGGCGGCGGAACTCGTGGACATCCGCGTGCTGGCGCGCCGGGCGCACGACTCGGTGCGGGCCATCGCGAACAGCAGCGGCACCACGATCGTGCTGGACCTGCCCGACCACGAGGTGACCGCCGAACTGGACGCCCGCCGGGTGGAGCGGATCCTGCGGAACCTGCTGGCCAACGCCATCGACCACGGCGAGGGCCTGCCGGTGGAGCTGACGCTGCGCGGCGACGGCGACGCGGTGGCGGTGACCGTCCGGGACCGGGGCGTGGGCCTCCGACCGGGTGAGGCGGACCTGGTGTTCAACCGCTTCTGGCGCGCCGACCCGTCCCGCAACCGGCGCACGGGCGGGACCGGGCTGGGCCTGTCGATCAGCCTGGAGGACGCCCGGCTGCACGGCGGCTGGCTGGAGGCGTGGGGCGAACGCGGCTACGGGGCGGTGTTCCGGCTGACCGTGCCGTGCCGCCACGGCCACGAGCTGACCGCCAGCCCGCTGCCCCTGCAACCGCAGGACCTGCCGCCGGTCGTGGCCGACGCGGAGCAGGACGAGCCGGCGGAGGAGGTGGAGCTGACCCAGGAGGAGATCACCTGGCAGCCCGCCCAGCCGGTGACCGGCGAACGCGAGGAGGTCCGGTGACCAGGGCTTTCGGTGGTGCGGCGGCCGATGCGGTCGACGCTCGGCGTGGTCTCGCCGGGGTGGGGTCCATGGGCGGGGAGGTCCGGTGAAACGGCTGGTAGTGGTGCTGTTGGCGATGTCGGCGCTGGCCGGCTGCGCGGCGATCCCGACCCAGACGTCACCGGTCGCGCTCGGTCCGTCGGCGGGCAGCGCCACCGAGGCCGCCGCGCCGAAGCCCACGAAGGGCATCGACCCGCTCAGCCTGGTCCGCGAGTTCGTCAACGCGTCCGCGAACCCGGAAGGCGGCTACGCCGCCGCCAAGGCGTACCTGACCGAGGACGCCAAGAAGAACTGGGACACCAAGGTGATCCCGACCATCATCGACACCACCTTCAGCACCGTCCCGACCGGCGCGGACGTGCCGAGTGACGCCAAGCGGCGCACCGTCCTGCTCCAGGGCAAGAACGTGGGCTCGCTGGAGGTCGACAACTCGTTCGTGCAGCGCGTCGGCGACCTCGTCGCCCCCGTCGTCATCGAGGCGGACAAAGAGGGCGAGTGGCGCATCTCGGACCCGCCCGACGGCATCTACGTGCCCATGAACGGCTTCACGGCCAACTATCGCCGGGTCACCCTGTACTTCTACAACCCGGAGTACGCCGTCCTGGTGCCCGACCCGCGCTACGTGGTCGTGCCGCCGACCACGTCGATCCCGAGCCGCGTCACGGAACTGCTGCTCAAGGGCCCGGCCGTGGGTCTGCGGGGCGCGCTGGCGACCGCGATCCCGAACGGCGCGGCGCAGCGCCAGAACACCCACGAGGCCGACGACGGCGCGCTCGAAGTCGACCTGTCGAAGGTCGGCGACCTCACCCCGCAGGTGCGCAAGCTGATCGTGGCGCAGGTGGTGAAGTCGCTGGCCGGGGTGACCAGCAGCCGGATCCGGATCCTGGTGGAGGGCGCGCCGATCTCGTCCGACCAGATCGAGTGGCGGCCCGCCGACGTGCAGACCGGTGAAGCCCTGATCACGCCCGGGGCCGACCTGAGCGGCCTGCTGGTCAGCGGCGGGCAGGTGCGCAAGCTGGTCAACGGCGAGCCGCTCAAGGGCCCCGCCGGGTCCGGTGAGTACCAGGTGGTCAGCGCGGCGCAGTCGTTGGACGGCACCGAGCTCGCCGTGGTCGGCCGGGTCGACGGCGGGGTGCGGCTGCGGGTGGGCAACCTGGAGGAGCCGTCGGCCGTCGTGGACCTGCCCGCGTCGACCCTGACCCGGCCGACGTGGCTGCCCAGCGGACGGGCGGGGGAGCCGAGCACCGAGGTGTGGACGGTCGCGGACGGCGCGAACGTGGTCCGGGTGATCAAGACCGACGCCGGGTGGATCGCGAACGCGGTCAACGCCTCCGAGCTGGCCCAGTTCGGCGTGCTCACCGACCTGCGGCTGTCCCGGGACGGCACGCGGGTCGCGGCCGTGGTCGGCGGGCGGCTCGTGGTGGCGGCGGTGGTGCGCGGGACGGACTCGTCGGTGTCGCTGCGCCAGGCGCGCAACCTCCAGCCGACCGTGCTGGGCACCGCGACCGTGGCGGTGGACTGGCTGGCGCAGGACGTGCTGGTGGCGAGCACGTCGCTGGCCACGCTGCCGATCGCCAAGGTCAACGTCGACGGGCTCAAGATCGAGCGCTACAACACCTCGAACCTGACCGTGCCGGTGGGCTCGGTGACCGCCGCGCCGGGCCGCAACGTGGTGGCCGTCGACCAGAGCGGGCTGTGGAGCGCGGGCGACGTGGGCGACGTGTGGCGGGCGAGCGCCGTGAAGGTGGAAGCGGGCGCACAGGCTTTCTATCCGGGCTGATTTCTGAGAGTCTCACCCTGGCAGCCCTCAGTTTCGATCCCGCACGCCCAAAAATTGTCGTACCCCGCCGGCAACCTCGATCACGTGCTGATCAACCTGCTCTTTCCACTCTGTTGCGCCGGCTGCCGAACCGAGGGCGCGCGCTGCTGCGCGCGGTGCCTCACGGCGTTCGGTCCGCCCACCCGTGTCCGGCTGCCGGGCAAAGGCCCGCCGGTGTTCGCGTTGGCCGATTACCGCGGGCCCGGACGTGAACTGGTCCTCGCGTTCAAAGAGCGCGGGCGGCGTGACCTCGCACGCGTGTTCGGGGGCCTGGTCGCGGCGGCGGTGCCGAAACTGCCGGGCCGCTATCCGGGCGAGTCCGGGAATTGGTGGCTGGTGCCCGCTCCGTCACGCCGCGCAGCCGTGCGCCGGCGCGGCGGCTCCCACCTGGTGGGAGTGGCGCGGGCTTCGGGCCTCCGGACGGTGTCCGCGCTGGCGTTCACCCGTGGCGTAACCGACTCCGTCGGCCTCGACGCGGCGGCCCGCCGAGCCAACCTGGCAGGCCGCGTGCGGCTCGTCCGAGGAGGGCTGCCACCCCCCGATGCACCCGTCGTACTGCTGGACGACGTGGTCACGACGGGTGCGACGGCCTCGGCGTGCGTCGCGGTGCTGCGCGCCGGCGGCTACCGGGTGGCCGCCGTCCTGGCGCTCACGGCGGCCCGGCGAACCCACCCACACGGGTGATTCCGGCCGGGAACCTGACGGCACGTTCGGCCGTTGGCCGGATATGAGGCGCGTGCGGAAGCCGTTCGGTGCAGCCACTCATCCGACGACTGTCGGAGCATGGCTGCGCCGAACGGGTGAGTCGTCGGTAACGCGTCCGTTCGGTGCGCCCGCCTGGGGCACTGCCGGTGTCCGTTTTTCGTCGCTGTGCGTCACGGCCAGAAAATCATGGAGTTCCCCCGCCTCGGGGGCTGTCGCAGCGGCGAATACCGGGCTAACGTCCACCGCTATCAGCGTTCCCGGCACGCGGGGAGGAGGCGAACAGCCCATGACCCTGGCCCCGGTGGAGCGCTGAGGACAACCCTCGGCGACAACTCGCGAAGGCGATCGCGAGACCGGTGCCGCAGCGATCCCGATGACATAGCTCGCAGCAACGCGAGGGAGGTCGTGTATGGACATCGTCGTTAAGGGCCGCAACGTCGAGGTGCCCGATCACTACCGGGTGCACGTCGCCGAGAAGCTGGCCAGGCTTGAGCGTTACGACCGCAAGGTCATCCGCTTTGACGTGGAGCTCTTCCACGAGCCGAACCGCAGGCAGTCGAAGAACTGCCAGCGGGTGGAGATCACGGGCAAAGGACGCGGCCCGGTAATCCGATCCGAAGCGTGTGCGGGCGACTTCTACGCCGCCCTGGACTCGGCGGTCGCGAAGCTTGAGAACCGGTTGCGCCGCTCGCACGACCGCAGGCGTGTGCACCACGGGCGACGGGGCCCGACTTCGGTCGCCGAGGCGACCAGCGGACTGGGCGCGCCACTCCCACCCGAGCACGACGGACAGGCGCAGGGCATGTGGCTGGGGCACACCGCAGTGCTCGAAGCCGCCGCCGAGCCCGAACCGGCCTACGGGGGCATGGCGGAAGTGCCCGCGCAGCAACGCTGGGACGAGGGCGTCGAAGACAACCTGCCCGGCCAGGTCGTGCGCGAGAAAGAGCACACGGCCAAGCCGATGACCGTGGACCAGGCCCTCTACGAGATGGAGCTGGTCGGCCACGACTTCTTCCTGTTCTCCGACGCGGACTGCGGACGTCCGAGCGTCGTCTACCGCCGAAAGGGATTCGACTACGGCGTCATCAGGCTGGCCTGAGGTAAGCCGGCCTCAACCAAACCCTTCGCGCCCCCCGGCGTCCCTCTGCACGCCGGGGGCGTAACAACTCCCTCCGCCCTCTCCCATCCCCGCGCTCATCCCGCACCGACCACGGGCGGTCCCCCCAGCCCACTCCCTGGGGCCACCGCCGACCCAACCCGGGCCGCCGAAGTCCGCTCCCGGGCCGCAGTAGCGCGCCTGGACCGGGTGAACTCACCGACGGATCCGGAGACGCTCCCGCACGGCTTCGGCACGGCACAGGCACTGCCTTGACGCCTCCCTCACCCGCGCCGGTACACCTCTCCACCGCCGCTCTGGTGCCACTCCGCCCTCGCGCCGGCAGGTCTGCACCGCAGCTCCGGCAGGTCTCGACCTCCACTCCGGCACCTCGCCACCGCCGCTCAGCCATACCTCCGACAGCCCTCCATCCCCGCCCGCGCATACCGGTCACACGGTGTTCCGCACCCCTTCCTACCTGTGTCTGTGCACACACCTTCACGACTTGCCTACGATGGCAGGTGGTGTGGGCTCGTCACGGCTGTGGCGGGCCGGTGGAAGGCGCCCCGACCCGGGCGCGTCGCGATGAGG
Source organism: uncultured Saccharothrix sp. (assembly GCA_965995405.1). Taxonomy (GTDB): domain Bacteria; phylum Actinomycetota; class Actinomycetes; order Mycobacteriales; family Pseudonocardiaceae; genus Actinosynnema. Next base: position 50,266 of record CBHFOL010000002.1, on the reverse strand, counting down.
TAATGAGGTCGACCCGAGATGGTGCTGTCCCGACTGCTCCGCGCCGGCGAAGGCAAGATGCTCAAGCGCCTGCGCAACATCGCAGCGCACATCAACAACCTCGAAGACGATGTCGTCGACCTCTCCGACGCCGAGCTCCGGGCCAAAACCGAGGAGTTCCGGAAGCGCTACGTCGACGGCGAGAGCCTGGACGAGCTGCTCCCCGAGGCCTTCGCCGTGGTCCGCGAGGGTGCCAACCGCACCCTCCACCAGCGGCACTTCGACGTGCAGCTGATGGGCGGCGCGGCGCTGCACCTCGGGCAGATCGCCGAGATGCGCACCGGTGAGGGCAAGACCCTGACCTCCGTCCTGCCCGCCTACCTCAACGCGATCGCGGGCGAGGGCGTGCACGTCGTCACCACCAACGACTACCTGGCCAAGCGCGACGCGGAGTGGATGGGCCGCATCCACCGCTTCCTCGGCCTCACCGTCGGCGTGATCCTCTCCGAGATGACGCCCGACCAGCGTCGCGTGGCGTACCACGCCGACATCACCTACGGCACGAACAACGAGTTCGGCTTCGACTACCTGCGCGACAACATGGCGTGGAGCCTGGACGAGACGGTCCAGCGCGGCCACTTCTACGCCGTCGTCGACGAGGTCGACTCGATCCTCATCGACGAGGCCCGCACGCCGCTGATCATCTCCGGCCCGGCCGACCAGTCGTCCCGCTGGTACGTGGAGTTCGCCCGGCTCTCGACCCGGATGAAGCGGGACGTCCACTACGAGGTGGACGAGCGCAAGCGCACCATCGGCGTGTCCGAGCAGGGCGTCCAGTACATCGAGGACCAGCTCGGCATCGAGAACCTCTACGACTCCACCAACACCCCCCTGGTCGGGTACTTCCAGAACTCGATCAAGGCCAAGGAGCTGTTCACCAAGGACAAGGACTACATCGTCCGCAACGGCGAGGTCCTGATCGTGGACGAGTTCACCGGCCGCGTGCTGGCGGGCCGCCGCTACAACGAGGGCATGCACCAGGCCATCGAGGCCAAGGAAGGCGTGGAGATCAAGGCCGAGAACCAGACGCTGGCCACGATCACCCTCCAGAACTACTTCCGCCTGTACAAGAAGCTCGGCGGCATGACCGGTACCGCCGAGACCGAGGCGGCGGAGTTCCACCAGACCTACAAGCTCGGCGTCGTCCCCATCCCGACGAACCGCCCGATGCAGCGCGCGGACCAGGCCGACCTCGTCTACAAGACCGAGGAGGCGAAGTTCGAGGCGGTCGCCGAGGACATCCTCGAACGGCACGAGAAGGGCCAGCCGGTGCTGGTCGGCACGACCAGCGTCGAGCGCTCCGAGTACCTGTCGAAGCTGCTGGTGCAGAAGGGCGTGCCGCACGAGGTGCTCAACGCCAAGCACCACGACCGCGAGGCGCTGATCATCGCGAAGGCGGGCCGCAAGGGGGCCGTCACGGTCGCGACGAACATGGCCGGCCGCGGCACCGACATCGTGCTGGGCGGCAACCCGGACATCCTCGCCGACCACGAGCTGCGCGAGCGGGGCCTGGACCCGGTGGAGGCCCCGGAGGAGTACGAGGCCGCGTGGGCGAAGCTGATCGAGGACATCGGCACCGAGGTCAAGGCCGAGGCGGAGGAGGTCCGCGAGGCGGGCGGCCTCTACGTGCTGGGCACCGAGCGCCACGAGTCGCGGCGCATCGACAACCAGCTGCGCGGTCGGTCCGGCCGGCAGGGCGACCCGGGTGAGTCGCGGTTCTACCTGTCCCTCAAGGACGAGCTGATGCGCCGCTTCAACGCGGCCATGGTGGAGACCGTGATGACCCGGCTGAAGGTGCCGGACGAGGTGCCGATCGAGCACAAGATGGTCACCCGTGCCATCCGGTCCGCGCAGACCCAGGTCGAGCAGCAGAACTTCGAGATCCGCAAGAACGTCCTCAAGTACGACGAGGTCATGAACTTGCAGCGCAAGGTGATCTACGCCGAGCGGCACCGCGTGCTGGCCGGCGAGGACCTGAGCGACCAGATCGAGCACATGATCACCAGCGTGGTCGCCGACTACGTGGAGGGCGCGACCTCCGACGGCTACGCCGAGGACTGGGACCTGGACCAGCTGTGGACGGCGCTCAAGACGCTGTACCCGATCACGCTGGACCACAAGGCGCTGCTGGAGTCCGACGACGAGGACCTGACCAAGGAGTCCTTGAAGGCGAAGCTCCAGGAGGACGCGCTCGCCGCGTACCAGGCGCGCGAGGCCGACATCGACGGCCGGGTCGGCGAGGGCGCGATGCGCGAGCTGGAGCGCCGCGTCCTGCTGTCCGTGCTGGACCGCAAGTGGCGCGAGCACCTGTACGAGATGGACTACCTGAAGGAAGGCATCGGCCTGCGCGCCATGGCGCAGCGCGACCCGCTGATCGAGTACCAGCGGGAGGGCTTCGACATGTTCAACGGCATGCTCGAAGCGCTGCGCGAGGAGTGCGTCGGCTTCCTGTTCAACCTCCAGGTCGAGGCCGCCGAGCCGGAGCCCGCACCGGAACCCCCGGTGCAGGTGTCGATCGCGGCCGGAGCCGGCCCGCTGACCGGCAGCCGCGCCCGCGCCAGGGCAGCGGCAGCCGCCGCGGCGGCACAGGAGTCGGCGGTGCAGGACACGCCACCGGCCGGTCCGGCGCTGGCACAGCTCGCCAGCGGCAACGCCATCCCGCCCGCGCTGCGTGGCAAGGGGCTGGACCAGCGGGGCGGCCGGCAGGGCCTGACCTACAGCGGCCCGTCGGAGAGCGGTGACGCCGAGACCTCCGACAACGCGCAGCAGGCCGGCGGCGGCGGGCAGGGCGGCACCCGGAAGGAACGCCGCGCGGCGGCCCGTGCCCAGGAAAAGGCCAACCGCAAGGGCCCGCGCCAGTAAAGTATTTACCGAAACGAATGCCGCCGGATCCCACAGGGGGTCCGGCGGCACTCGTTTCGGCGCGGTTCGCCGGGGCGCACGAAGTGGATCTCCAATCGTCCACCGAAATCCCTCCGTCCGCACGAATGGATCGGCTCGGCGGCTACGGCAGCAGGTGGAATTCGGTGCACCGCCAACGGTCGCCGGTCCGCTCGATTCGAGCGGCCCGCGCGCGGACTTTTCCGGGACGGGTGGTGGTCACCACCCCGGACAGTTCGCTGATCTCCGCCGAAATCCGGCACACCCGGACGCGGTCGAGCCGCGCGCCCTGACCCGGCGACCGCACCCGGTCCACCTGGACCACCGCCGGCGTGGCGAGGACCCCGGTCAGCTGCGTCAGCGGACGACGGCCGTCCACGGCCTCCACGACGGCGGTCAGCAGGTGGCGTGCGTTGCCGGGTGCGCGGTCCGGGTCGGGCCTGCGGGCGCGCAGGACCCGGGCCGGGGATGACATGCTCCAACCGAGCGGATCCGGTCCGGTGGCGTACCAAGATCACCTGGTGGAGGTACACGTGCGTGGGTTGGTGCTGGACTTCGGCGGCGTGCTGACCGACCTCGGCGACGACTTCGAGCCCTCCGGCCCGCCGTCGGGCCACGGCGTCGCCACCGCCGACCCGCCGCTGCTCGCGGCCGTGAAGCAGGTCCGGCGGCGGGGCGTGCGCACCGCGATCCTGTCCAACGCGGACGGCCTGTGGGCACCGCCCGACGAGTGGCTGGACCTGTTCGACGCGGTGGTGACGTCCGGCGAGGTCGGGTTCGCCAAGCCGGACCGGCGGATCTACCTGCTCGCCGCCGAACGGCTCGGGCTCGACCCGGCGGCGTGCGTGTTCGTCGACGACCTCGCGGTGAACGTGCGGGGCGCGGCGGCGGTCGGGATGGTCGGCGTGCACCACCGGTCGGTGCGGTCCACCCTTGAGGAACTCGAAGTCCTGCTAGAGGTCCCCCTCCAGGGTTAAGCGGTGACCTTCCGCTGTGGGTTTTCCACCCGTGCGGTTAGTTGCCCGGCCACCGATCGCCCACGTACGTTCAAATCGTCGGCAATCGGAAAAAGGGGGCGCGCAATGCGAAAGCTGGTCGCAGCGGTGGCGGCGGTACTGGCCATTCCGTTCGTTTCCGCCGGCAGTGCGTCGGCGCTGCCGCCCAGGCCGTGCGACGCGCATTACTACCACCTCCTCAACGGTGAAGGTGTTTCGGTGTTCTGCGACTTCGGGCCGACCGACCGGTACCGGGTGGTGGCGTACTGCGAATCCGGGATCAGCGGGTGGAACGATCTCGGAAATGTCGCCCCCACCGGGTACGGGTCGTCGGAAGCGGAATGCCGGGGGCTGATCGGGACGGCGCACGTCGACGGGATCCGGATCGACTGGCTGTGACGTCGGGTCGCCCACAGTGAAGCGGCGCGGGTGTCGGAGAGGCCCTCCGGCGCCTGCGCCGCAGCTGTGCGACCTACCCGCGTCGCCGAACGACCTCGAAGCACAGCACGGCCGCCGCACTGGCCACGTTCAACGACTCCACGCCCGCCGCCATCGGGATCGACAGCCACCCGGCGACGTGCGGGCGGACGTCGTCGGAGATGCCCGAGGTCTCGCTGCCCAACACGTACGCGGCCCGTTCCGGCAGGTCGGCGGTGTAGATCGAGTCCTTCGCGCCCGCGTCGAGCGCGTAGATCGGGTACCCGGCCGCGCTCAGCTCGGCCGCCGCCTCACCGGCCGTCGCGCACTTCAGCACCGGTGCCCGGAACGCCACCCCGGCCGACGCCTTCACCACCAGTGGGTCGATCGACGCGACACCCCGACGCGGCACGACGATCCCCTCCATCCCGGCGGCGGTCGCGGTGCGCAGGATCATGCCGACGTTCGCCGGGGTGGTGATGCCGTCCAGCAGCAGCACACCGCGTGGCCCCCGTGCCAGCCCCTGCGCCAGCGGCAGCATCCGGGGAGCCACCACGTCCGCCAGCACGCCCTGGTCGTGCCGCCCGTTGCCGGCCAGCACCTTCACCCGCTGCGCCGTCGCCCGCTGCACCCGCACCCCGCGCCGCCCGGCCGCGTCCAGGATCTCCTTGGCGGCCGGCCCGCGCGCGCCCTCCGCGAGCAGCACCTTGTCGACTTCCAGCCGGGGGTCGTCGAGCGCTTCGAGGACGGGCTTGCGGCCGTACACGGTGACAAAGCGGTCTTTGGGCGAGATTTCCACGTGAACCAGTGTCCTCTACCCGTTCGGGGCTTGTTTTCGAGCGGTCAATCATGATGATCGTCACATGACCACGCGCAACGAGGCGCACCGTCTGCTGGCCAGCGGCCGGGAGGCGGACGTCTACCTGCGCCCGGACGGCCTGCTGGTCAAACGCAGCCGCGCCGGGCGCGACCTGGAGCCCGAGGCCCACCTGATGCGCTACCTCCACGCGCGGGGCATCCCGGTGCCCAGGGTGCACGACGCGGCCGGCCCCGATCTGGTCATGGAGTACATCCCCGGCCCGCGCATGTCGCAGGAACTGGACGCCAAGCCGTGGCGCGCGGGCGCACTGGGCCGCGAACTGGCCGAACTGCACCGCCGCCTGGACGAGGTGAAGGCCCCGGCCTTCCTCCCCGGCGACGGCCGCCTGCTGCACCTGGACCTGCACCCCGGCAACGTCGTCCTGGGACCGGAGGGCCCGGTGGTGGTCGACTGGGCGTCCGCCCAACGCGGCGACCGCCGGGTGGACGTGGCACTGAGCTGGCTGGCGATCGCGGTGGCCCCGCTGAAACCCTTCAAACGCCTCGCCCGCTCACGTCTGGTGCGCGGCTTCCTGTCCGGCGTGGACCGGGAGGTCCGCAAAGCCATGCCCGCCGCCGCCGAGATCCGACTGGCCCGGCACGCCCGGGACGCGATCGAGGTCAGAGCCGTACACCGGCTCGTGGAGAGTTGCAGCGACTAGCCTGGTCGTCATGCCCGACCGCCTGTCCGCCCTGGACGCCTCGTTCCTGTACCTGGAGGACTCCACGACGCCGATGCACGTCGGCGGCGTAGCGGTGTTCCGCAGGCCGAAGGCGGGCTTCGACTACGACCGGCTGGTCGACCTGATCGAACAGCGGCTCTCCCTCGTCCCGCGCTACCGCCAGAGGGTGATGCACGTCCCGGGCAGACTGGCCCGCCCGGTCTGGGTGGACGACCCGGACTTCGACGTCACCTACCACGTCCGCCGCTCCGCCCTCCCCAAGCCAGGCACCGACCAGCAACTACACGACCTGGTAGCCCGCCTGATGTCCCGCCCCCTCGACCACACCCGCCCACTCTGGGAGATCTACCTGGTCGAGGGCCTGGCCAGAAACCGCACCGCAGTGATCACCAAATCCCACCAGGCCATGGTGGACGGCACCGGAGCCCCCGAGATCGGCCAGGTCATCCTGGACGTCTCCGCCACGCCCCGCCAACCGGTCGACACCCTCTGGATGCCGCACCCCGAACCCAGCGGCCTGCAACTCGTCGTCGACGCGGTGGCCGAAGTCGTGCAGCGACCCGGTGAACTGGTGGAAAACGTCCGATCGGCGGCCCTGGACACCGTGACGACCGTCCGCAAGGTCGCCGGCGCACTGGGCGGCCTCGCCTCAGCGGTCCGCACCGCCGCCACACCCGCCCCCGGCAGCCCCCTCAACGTGCGCATCTCCCCCCAACGCAGGTTCGCCGTGGCCCGCACGCGACTGGACGAGTTCCGCGCCATCCGCCGCACCCACGGCGGCACAGTCAACGACGGAGTCCTGGCCGTGATCTCCGGTGCCCTGCGGAACTGGCTGCTCTCCCGGGGCGAGGTGGTCACCGCGCAGACCACGATGCGGGCGATGACCCCGATGTCCATCCGGGACGACGCGACGAACGGCGACCGGGTGGCGGCCTACCTGGTGGACCTGCCGGTCGGCGAGCCCAACCCGGTGGTGCGGCTGCACCACGTCAGCCACGCGATGCGCGCCCACCAGGAGTCCGGCCAGCAGGTCGCGGCGCAGACCCTGGTGCGGTTCTCCGGTTTCGCGCCCCCGACGCTGCACGCGATGGGCGCGCGGGCGGCCAGCTCGTTCTCCAAACGCCTGTTCAACGTGGTCGTCACGAACGTGCCCGGCCCCCAGGTGCCGCTCTACGCGGCAGGGGCGAGGATGACCGAGATGTTCCCGGTCGTCCCCCTGGCCAAGAACCAGGCCCTGTCGATCGGTGTCACCTCGTACGACGGTGGTGTGTACTTCGGCCTGAACGCCGACCGGGACGCGATGTCCGATGTGGACGTGCTCGCGGCGATGGTCGAGGAGTCGGTGGAGGAACTGATGGGAACGGTGTCTCAATGAGGGTGTACCTCCCGGCGACCGTCGCGATGCTGCACGACCTGCTGGACCGGGGCGAGTTCACGCCCGTGGGCGGCACCGGCTTCGCGTTGACGCCCGCGCTGCGCGAGTCCTACGCGTCCGGCGACGCCGAGGAGCTGGAGTACTCGGCGATGCTGGACGCGGCCCGCGCCTCACTGCGGCTGCTGTCGCACGAGGACAAGGCCGTGCCGCGCCGGGCGGTCGTCTCGGTCGACGTGGCGGACCCGAAGCTGCGCCCGGACCTGGACTTCTCGGTGGTGAAGGTGGGCGGCCCGGTGCCGATGAAGCTGGTCGCGGCGATCCACCTGGACACCTCGGACGCCGAGGACGCGGTGCGCGAGGCCGTCGAGGTGATCGACGCGGCCGATCTGGGCGACCCGGACGCGGAGTTCACGCTGGGCGAGGCCGAGGACCACGAACTCGCCTGGTACGCGCCGCAGGAACTGCCCTTCGTCCTGGAACTCATGTAGATCTCCGCCGGGCGGTCAAGGCCGAACGACCCTCACATGCCCGGCGCGGGCTCCCACAACTCGATCCGATTGCCTTCGGGGTCCACGATCCAGCCGAACCTGCCGAACTCGGAGTCCTCCGTCTGCGGCAGCACCTCGACACCCCGCTCCCGCAGCCGGAGCAGCAGCGACCGCAGGTCGTCCACCCGCAGGTTCAGCATGGCCCGCTGACCCGGCTCGCCGAAGTACTCGGTGTCGTTGGCGAACAGCGCGAACGTGGTCGTCTCGGTGGCCTCCCAGTGGAACGTCACCGCGCCGTGCTCGCTCATCGGCACGCCGAGGTGCGCCCGGTACCACTCGGCCAACCGGGCCGGGTTGCGGGCACGCAGGAAGACCCCGCCGATGCCGGTAACTCTCGCCACGGCTGCGCACCGTACTACGGCTGCGCACCGCACTACCGCGTGCCACGATGACCGCATGGACGCGGTCACTTCGGTACCCGAACCCGTCAACGAGGTCGTCCGCGGCTACGGCCCGGGAAGCCCGGAACGGGAGTCCCTCCGCCGCCGCATGGCCCAGCTCGAAGGCGAACGGTACGAGCTGACGATGACCGTCGACGGCCGACAGCGGATGGCGGGCGGCGACCTGGTCGACGTGGTCCAGCCGCACGACCACCGGCACGTCCTGGGCGTCACCGCGCAGGCCACGAACGAGGACGTCGCCGACGCCGTCCGGGCCGCCAGGCGCGCCGCGCCCGCCTGGTCGGAACTGCCGTTCGACGAACGCGCCGCCGTCCTGCTCAAGGCCGCCGACCTGCTCGCCGGCCCGTGGCGGGACACGCTGAACGCCGCCACGATCCTCGGCCAGTCCAAATCGGTGCAGCAGGCCGAGATCGACGCCGCGTGCGAGCTGATCGACTTCCTCCGCTTCAACGTGCACTTCGCCCGCCGCCTGCTGGCGGAGCAGCCCGAATCGGGCCGCGGCCTGTGGAACCGGTTCGACCACCGGCCGCTGGACGGGTTCGTCGTCGCGATCACGCCGTTCAACTTCACCGCCATCGCGGGCAACCTGCCGCTCGCGCCCGCGCTGATGGGCAACACGGTGGTGTGGAAGCCGTCGCCGACCCAGCAACTGGCCGCGCACTTCACCATGCGGCTGCTGGAGGAGGCCGGCCTGCCGCCCGGCGTGCTGAACCTGGTCACCGGCGACGGCCGGGCGGTCGGCGAGGTCGCGCTCACCGACCCGCACTTCGCCGGACTGCACTTCACCGGGTCCACGAAGACGTTCAAAGCGTTGTGGCGCACCATGTCCGACCAGCTCGACCGCTACCGCTCGTACCCCCGGATCGTGGGGGAGACCGGCGGCAAGGACTTCGTGGTCGCGCACCCGTCGGCCGACCGGCACGCGCTGGTGACGGCCCTGGTGCGGGGCGCTTTCGAGTACCAGGGCCAGAAGTGCTCGGCCGCGTCCCGCGCGTACGTGGCACGTTCGGTGTGGAACGAGGTCCGGGACGAACTGGCGGACGTGACGAAGTCCTTGTCGTACGGGGATGTCACGGACTTCGGCCACTTCGGCGGCGCGGTGATCGACGCGCGGGCGTTCGCCCGGCACCAGGCGGTGCTCGACCGGGCACGTGCCGAGGACGGCATCGAGGTGTTGGCCGGCGGCACGTGCTCGGACGAGGTCGGGTACTTCGTGCGGCCCACCGTCCTGGTCGGCGACGACCCGCGGCACGAGATCTTCACGACCGAGTACTTCGGGCCGATCCTGTCCGCGCACGTGTACGACGACGCGGACTTCGCCGACATCCTGGACGTGGTGGACACGTCCACGCCGTACGCGTTGACCGGCGCGGTATTCGCCACCGACCGGGGCGCGATCGAGCAGGCCGGGCGCGCGCTCCGGTTCGCGGCGGGCAACTTCTACGTCAACGACAAGCCCACCGGCGCGGTCGTCGGGCAGCAGCCGTTCGGCGGTAGCCGGGCGTCGGGCACCAACGACAAGGCGGGCTCGATCTTCAACCTGCAACGGTGGATCAGCCCGCGCGTCATCAAGGAGACCTTCGTGCCACCCACCGACCACACGTACCCGCACATGGCGTGAGCGCTAGTCGTACTCTTCGAGCTTCCCCCGGGACTCCAACAGTCGCCGCAACGAGGCCAACCGCCCCGGCGACGCCTCACCGCTGACGACCAGCTCGTCCAACATGCAGTCGGGATCCTCCGGCGCGCCCAGGTGCCCGCACCCGGACGGACACTCCTCCGCCATCGCCTTCATGTCCGGGAACGCGCCCACGATGTCGTCCGGCGTGATGTGCGCCAGCCCGAACGACCGGATGCCCGGCGTGTCGACCGCCCACCCGCCTTCGGGCAACGGCAACGCCACGACCTGCGTCGAGGTGTGCCGCCCCTTCCCGACCCCGCTGACCACGCCGACCGCCCGGTTCGCGTCCGGCACCAGCTTGTTCACCAACGTCGACTTGCCCACCCCCGAGTGTCCGATCAACGCGGACAGCCGGCCCGCCAGGCGTTCCCGGAGTTCGCCGGGGTCCACATCGGACCGGGTCACCACGACCGGCAGGTTCAGCTCGGCGTACGCGGCGAGCAGGTCGTCCGGCGACGCGAGGTCGGATTTCGTCAAGCACAGCAACGGTTCCAGCCCGCCCGCGTAGGCGGCGACCAGGCAGCGGTCGATGAAACCCCGGCGCGGCTGGGGATCGGCCAGCGCGGACACGATCACCAGCTGCCCGGCGTTGGCCACCACCACCCGTTCGAACGGGTCGGTGTCGTCGGCGGTCCGCCGCAGGACCGAGCGGCGGTCGGCCACCTTCACGATGCGCGCCAACGTGTCCGGCCGGCCGGTGGTGTCGCCGACCAGGCCGATCTGGTCGCCCACCACCACCGGGGTCCGGCCCAGTTCGCGGGCCCGCATGGCGGTGACCAGACGTCCCGGGTCGTCGTCCATGGCGCACGTCCAGCGACCGCGGTCCACCGCGACCACCATCGCGGGCACGGCGTCGGCGTGCTCGGGGCGGAGCTTGGTGCGCGGGCGGGTGCCCTTGCCCGGCCGCACCCGCACGTCGGATTCGTCCAGCCGCCGCCAGTCGCGTCCCACGGTCAGCGCGCTCCGAGCATCGTCGCCCACATGCCGGGGAAGTCGGGGATCGTCTTGGTGGTGGAGCCGATGTCGTCCACCGCCACGTCCGGCACCACCAGGCCGATGATCGCGCCGGCGGTGGCCATGCGGTGGTCGGCGTAGGCGCGCCACGTGCCGCCGTGCAGCGGGCGCGGGGTGATGACGAGGCCGTCGTCGGTTTCCTCGGCGTCGCCGCCCAGGCGGTTGATCTCGGCGGCCAGCGCGGCGATCCGGTCGGTCTCGTGGCCCCGGATGTGCGCCACGCCCCGGATCTGCGTCCGGCCGTGAGCGAGGGTGGCCAGCGCGGCGACGGTCGGGGTCAGCTCGCTCTCGTCGTGCAGGTCGATGTCCAGGCCGGTGAGGCGGGCCGGGCCGGTCACAGTAAGACCACGATTTGTAAAGTTAACATTGCAACCCATACTTTGGAAAATTTGCTGGGCTGCGCCGCCGGGCTGGGTGGTGGTAGCGGGCCAGCCGGGGATGGTGACCTCGCCGGCGGTCACGGCGGCGGCGGCCAGGAACGGGGTCGCGTTGGAGAGGTCGGGCTCGATGTGCCAGTCGCGGGCCCGGATCGGGCCGGGGGCGACGTGCCAGCGGTTGGACTCGGAGTCGTCCACGGTGACGCCGGCCTCGCGGAGCATGGTCACGGTCATCTCGATGTGCGGCAACGACGGCACGGGCTTGCCGTCGTGCACCACGGTCACGCCGCCCTCGTACCGCGCGCCGGACAGCAGCAGGCCGGAGACGAACTGCGACGACGCCGAAGCGTCGATCGTGACCTGGCCGCCGGGGAGCCCGCCCTTGCCGTGCAGGGTGAACGGCAGCGCCTCGCCGTCGATGTCCGCACCCAGCGCGCGGAGGGCGTTCAGGATGGTGCCCATCGGGCGGATCCGGGCGTGCTCGTCGCCGTCGAACACGATCTCGCCGACGGCGAGCGCGGCGGCGGGCGGGAGGAAGCGCATCACCGTGCCGGCCAGGCCGCAGTCCACGGCGGTGGGGCCGTGGAGGGGGTGGGGGGTGATCCGCCAGGAGTCGTCCGGGCCGTTGTGGGTTTCGACGCCCAGGGAAGCGAGCGCTTCGACCATCAGGACGGTGTCGCGGCTGCGCAGCGGGGCGTGCAGCGTGGACGGTCCGTCGGCGAGCGCGGACAGGATCAGGGCGCGGTTGGTGATCGACTTGGAGCCCGGCACGGGTACCGTCGCGTGCACGGGGCCGCCGGCGGTGGGAGCTGACCACTGCGAAGTCATGGACCGATGATCCCGCATCGGGTGGTCGATGGCTCGCACCGGTGGTTCCGACGTGCGACGATGACCAATCGGAGGTGATCGGTTTTGTGCGGCAGGTACGCCTCCACCAAGAACCCGGCGCTGTTGGCGGCCGAGTTCGACGCGGTGGACGGCACCGACGGCGACGCGCCCGGCCCGGACTACAACGTGGCACCGACCAAGTCGGTGCTCGCGGTCGTGGAACGGCACCCCCGGGACGCGGAGGGCGAACCCGACCCGGATGTCGTGGAGCGCAGCCTGCGGGTGATGCGCTGGGGACTGGTCCCGCACTGGGCGAAGGACCTCTCCGGCGCGGCGAAGATGATCAACGCGCGGTCGGAGTCGGTGCTGGAGAAGCCCGCCTACCGCGACTCGGCGGCGAAGCGGCGGTGCATCGTCCCGGCCGACGGCTGGTACGAGTGGCAGCCCGGCGAAGGGCGCAAGCAGCCGTACTTCATCAACCCCGGCGACGGGTCCAGCCTGGCCATGGCGGGCATCTGGTCGGTGTGGTGGCAGCAGGAGGGTGACGAGCGCAAGCCGATCATCACCTGTGCGGTGCTGACCACCGATGCCATCGGGGAGATGAAGGAGGTCCACCACCGGATGCCGCTGCTGCTGCCGCGTGACCGGTGGGGGGCTTGGCTGAACCCGGACAGCGCGGATCCGCGTGAGTTGCTGGTGCCGGATGCCGGGTTGGTCGGTGGGCTGGAGTTGCGGCCGGTTTCGATGAAGGTGAACAGCATCAGGAACAACGACCCGTCGTTGATGGACGAGGTCGGGTTGGCCGAAGCGGAGAAGCCCGAGCCGACGTTGTTCGAGCTGTCATGACCACCACCACCGTTGAGACGCTGTTCGGGCCGGCTCGGGCCGAGCTGCACTGCGCGGCCGAGGGGCGGGCCGCGTTGCTGCTGGGGCACGGGGCCGGGGGCGGGATTTCCGCACCTGATCTGGTGGCGGTCACGCGGGCGGCGGTGGACGTGGGGGTGCATGTGGCGCTGGTGGAGCAGCCTTACCGGGTGGCCGGTCGGCGCGCTCCGGCGCCGGCCACGCAGTTGGATGCTGCTTGGCTGGCGGTGGCTGAGGATCTTGCGGCGCGGTGGTTCGACGAGATGCCGCTGTTGTTCGGGGGGCGGTCGTCCGGGGCTCGGGTGGCTTGCCGGACCGCTGGTGCGGGGCAGGCGGTGGCTGTGCTGTGTCTGGCGTTTCCGGTGCATCCGCCGGGGAAGCCGGAGAAGTCGCGGATGGGTGAGCTGGAAGCCGTGGACGTGGCTACTTTGGTGGTGCAGGGGGAGAACGATCCGTTCGGGCAGCCTGCCGCCGCTCATCACCGGGAGGTGGTGCTGCTGGCGGGTGACCACAACCTGAAGGCGGACCTGGACGGGTTGGGGCGGGCTGTCGGGGAGTGGTTGGAGCGGATCCTCCGGCCGTTGGACTGAGTGGGTTACGAAGAGATGTTCGCCACGACCGCTTGGGTGAGTTTCGCCAGGTCGGCGGGGGAGATCTCCACTTCGAGGCCCCGGCGGCCGGCCGAGCAGTAGATGGTGTCGTGGCTCTCGGCGGAGGAGTCCAGCACGAGCGGCAGGCGCTTCTTCTGGCCGAGCGGTGAGATGCCGCCCGCCACGTAGCCGGTGGCCCGTTCGGCCGCGGTGATCTCGGCCATCTTGGCTTTTTTGCCGTTGAGGGCCGCGGCCAGGGCTTTCAGGTCGAGCTGGCCGGTGACGGGGACCACGCCGACCGCGAGTTTGCCGTCCACCTCGGCGACCAGCGTTTTGAACACCCGTTCGGGTGAGATGCCCAGGGCTTCGGCGGCTTCCAGGCCGTAGGACTCGTGCCGGGGGTCGTGCTCGTACGAGTGCAGCTTGTGCGCCACCTTCTGCTTGTCCAGCAACGCCGTGGCAGGCGTTCCGCGTCCAGCCATGATCGGGGACCTTAGTCGAGGGGAATGTGCGCGGGTGTGCGGGCGTTGGTGGAGGACGTGGCAACCGAGGTGATGGAACAGCAGGTCAGCAGGCCGAGTGTGGCCCGGCCGCCGCGTGGTTCGGCTCACTGCCGTCCGGGCGACCGCCGCGTATCCTCGAACGTGTCCCAGACAGCCTCGTCCGCCGTGCCTGCCGGCCGGTGGGAAGGGAGCGCGGTGCCAGCCACGCGAACGCAGGACACGCCAATGGACGAGACAACGGCCGAGCGCGTCGCCAGGTTCGAACGCGACGCGATGCCGATGCTCGACCAGCTGTACTCGGCGGCCCTGCGGATGACCCGCAACCCCGCCGACGCCCAGGACCTGGTCCAGGAGACCTACCTCAAGGCGTACGCGGCGTTCAAGTCGTTCTCGGCGGGCACGAACCTCAAGGCGTGGCTCTACCGGATCCTGACGAACACCTACATCAACGGGTACCGGAAGAAGCAGCGCCAGCCGTTGCAGCAGCCGACCGACGAGATCACCGACTGGCAGTTGGCCCAGGCGGAGAGCCACACGTCCACCGGGTTGCGGTCGGCCGAGATGGACGCCATGGACCGGCTGCCCGACTCGGATGTGAAGGACGCGCTCCAGCGGCTTCCCGAGGAGTTCCGGATCGCGGTATACCTTGCGGACGTCGAAGGCTTCGCCTACAAGGAGATCGCAGACATCATGGGGACCCCCATCGGCACCGTGATGTCCCGGTTGCACCGGGGCCGCCGGCAGTTGCGCGAGCAGTTGGCGGACGTGGCCCGGGAGCGGGGGTTCCTCCGGGGTGAAGCTCCGTCTGGTGACGGTGTGTCCGGTGACGGCGACGGTGTTGTGGGTGGTAGGAAGGCTGCCGCGTCGGTTGACGGGCAGGCGGAGGTGGCTGGGCGATGAGCTGCGGCAATCACCACGAGACGGACTGCTCCGAGGTCCTGTCCGAGGTGTGGCTCTACTTGGACCACGAGTGCGATGAGCGGCGCAAGGAGCTGTTGCAGACGCACCTGGACGAGTGCCACCCGTGTCTTGAGGAGTACGGGCTTGAGGAGCACCTCAAGGCGCTGTTGGCGAAGAAGTGCGGTGGGGAGCACGCGCCGGAGGAGTTGAAACGGCGGCTTCGGGCTCGGATCCACGAGGCGACTGCCGACGGGGAGGTCGAGGTCGTGATCGACGTCGAGGTCGTCGAGGTGCGGACCGAGGTCCAGTCGGACGTCGGGAGCAAGGCTTCGGAGTGAGCCGATGGGCCGGGCGGGGGTTCTGCCTCGCCGGGGCTTCGGTGAAAAGCAAGGGCCGTCGCGGACTGTGTCCGTGACGGCCCTTCGTGCCTGTTCCGCTTGTCAGGCGTTGGGGCGCTTCCCGTGGTTGGCGCCGCCCTTTTTGCGGTCGCGGCGCTTGCGGGCACGCTTCGACATGGGGTTCTCCTAGTGCTCAGATTGCTTCACTCCAGTGTGGCACGTCCGGGTTCGCGGGTGGCGTGGGGCCTGAGCCGTGGTTGGATTGGGCCGACGGAAGCGGGGGCGATGGCTGAGGAGATCCGGGCGGAGATGGATGTCGTTCAGGTAGGCGGCCTCATCGTGGTGGTGGGGTAGTCCTGTCCACGCTCACCGACCTTCTTGCCGAGCACACCGGGATGTCCGGCGCTGCTGTCGACCACCTTCAGCTCGTGGTTGCCGAGTGGCAGCTGTTGTCCGACCTGAGCTTCGCCGACTTCCTGATGTGGGTTCCGCAGGAGGACGACATGTTCCTCTGCGTCGCCCAGGCGCGTCCCACGACGGCACCGACCGCGCATCCGGAGGATGTGGTCGGGAGCACGGTCGGGGTGGACGAGCACCCGCAACTGCGGCGGGCGATGGTCGAGGTCCGGATCTGCCGGGAGGAAGATCCCCGTTGGCACCTCGGGGTTCCGGTTCGGCGGGAGGCCATCCCGGTTCGGCGGGGCGACGAGGTGATCGCCGTGTTGAGCCGGAACACGAACCTGGCCGTGCCCCGGGTGCCCAGTCCGTTGGAGATCTCCTACCTGGGTAGTGCTGCCGATCTGTGTCAGATGATCTCGGACGGGACGTTCCCCACCACCGAGCCGTCGCCGGACGTGCACACCTCGCCTCGGGTCGGGGACGGGTTGATCCGGTTGGACTCTTCGGGGGCCGTGGTGTTCGCCAGTCCCAACGCGTTGAGCGCTTATCACCGGATGGGGCACGCGGCCGATCTGGTGGGGGTGCATCTTGCGCCGTTGACCCGGTCGTTGATCGGGGATCCGTTCGACGCCACCGAGGTCGCGCAGCGGATCCGGTCCGCGTTGGACGGTCAGCCGAGTATGCGGATCGAGGCCGAGTCGCGGCGGGGGGCCGCGGTGTTGTTCCGTGCTTTGCCGTTGCGGCCACGGGGTAGTGCGGCCGGTGCGTTGGTCCTGTGCCGTGATGTCACCGAGGTTCGGCGGCGGGATCGGGCGTTGATGTCGAAGGACGCCACGATTCGGGAGATCCACCACCGGGTGAAGAACAACCTCCAGACCGTGGCCGCGTTGTTGCGGTTGCAGAGTCGGCGGACGTCCTCCGAGGAGGCCCGGGAGGCGTTGGCCGAGTCGGTGCGGCGGGTCACGTCCATCGCGTTGGTGCACGAGACGTTGTCCATGTCGGTGGACGAGCGGGTCGACTTGGACGATGTGGTCGACAAGGTCATCCCGATGATGTCCGATGTGGCCGCCACCGAGTCCCAAGTGGTCGTTCGGCGGGAGGGGCCGTTCGGGATCGTTCCGGCCGAGCTGGCCACGCCGTTGGTGATGGTGTTGACCGAGCTGGTGCAGAACGCGTTCGAGCACGCGTATGCCGCCGGGCAGCGGGGTGAGGTCGTCGTGCACGCCGAACGTTCGGCCAAGTGGCTCGACGTGGTGATCTCGGACGACGGGCGCGGGCTGCCGCCGGGCTTCTCGCTCGAACGCACCGATCGGCTCGGGCTCCAGATCGTCCGGACGCTGGTGGAGTCCGAACTCAGGGGCAGTTTGAGCTTGCGACGACGGCCCCAAGGCGGTACAGAGGCGGTCCTGCGCGTGCCCCTCAGGGCACGGCGTTAAACTAACCCCCGTGCACACGTGACGACCTGCCTCAGCGGTGTCACGTGGTCATGCGGGAGGGTGTGCAACACAAACGAAAGGCCCGACACCTGGCACGGTGTCGGGCCTTTCGTGTGCGCTGTGCGCGGCGACGCTCAGGCGTTGCTGCGAGCCCTGGTCCGGGCGTTGCGACGCTTGAGCGCGCGGCGCTCGTCTTCGCTCATCCCGCCCCACACACCGGCGTCCTGGCCGCTTTCCAACGCCCACGCGAGGCAGTCGGAGACGACGGGACAACGGCGGCAGACGGTCTTCGCCTCGGCGATCTGGAGGAGCGCGGGACCGCTGTTCCCAACGGGGAAGAACAGCTCGGGGTCCTCGTCGCGGCAGATCGCGCGGTGGCGCCAGTCCATCGGAACTACTCCTCAGCTTAGGCGCGCGCCAAGGCGCGCCGGTCGTCAGCGGTCGGTTTTTGGGGTGCTTGTGAATGCTTTCACGAACGGCCAGGAAGTCAAGGGGTTAGCGCTAACCCGGTGAGTGAACTCACCCGAAAGATCGACTGGGTTCACGTGGGCTTTCACTCTGTCGTGTGTTGACCTGCCCGGACATCGCGGATAGGTAGCGCCCCGGTCACACCACGGTCACACCGCGACCGTCAGCGCGCGCGGCACCGACGTGAACTCCACTTCGGTGCAGAGGCCGAGCAGGTCGCCGTCCACCTGGAGGTTGACGGGCTCCGGACTCGTCACCCGGATGAACTCGACGTCGTCGCGGCGCAGGAGGTTCCCGCCCTTGGGGTTTCCGTCCGTGGCGAGGAGGTGCGTGACGTAGCGGGTGATGGTCGGCAGGCCCATGGCACGCAGCGCGAACAGGCCCAGACCGTTGTCGAACGACGTGCTCGGGTTGAGCCGGATCGCCTTGTCCTTCAAGTAGGTCCAGGGATCGGTGTTGGAGACGAACGCCAGGCGCACGTCCTCGAACGGCTCCTCGTCGGGGATCCGCACGGTCAGCTTCGACGGGTGCCGGCGCTGGTTGACGTAGCTGGCGAACGCGGTGCGCACGTAGAGGGTCGGTGATGCTTCACGGCCCTTGGCGCGTTGCGCCTCGACGCCCGCCACGACATCGGCGTCCCAGCCGACGCCTGCGTTAAAGGTGAACCAGCGGTCGTAGGAGTTCTCCGCGCCGGCGGAGGAGACGTGGCCCAGGCCGACCTTGCGGCTGGTGCCGTGCTCGATCGCCTGGAGCAGGCGGTAGGTGGCCTCCACCGGATCGCGCGGCAGACCCAGTGCGCCCGCGAAGACGTTCGCCGAACCGCCGGGCACGACGCCCAGCATCGGCACGTGCGGGCCGGTGCCCTTGCGCAGCATGCCGTTGACGACCTCGTTCACCGTGCCGTCGCCGCCGTGGGCCACGACCAGGTCGTACTCGTCCGGCACGGCCTGCGCCGCGGCATCGGCCGCGTGCCCGCGGTAGTTCGTCTCGACGATGTCGAGCTTCACCTCACTGGCCAGCGCGTGCGCCAGCACGTCCCGGCCGGCAGGCGAGGTCGCCGTCGCCTGCGGGTTGACCACCAGAAGTGCGCGCACTACTAGAGGGTAGGACAGTGCGTGACCTGGGACCGATCGCGCATCACCCGGTAGGAGTGTTCAGAGCGCCCGAAAGTGGTCCAAATCTCCTTTCCTGCGTACCGCTGCGGTGGTTCCCGCGACAAGTGCACCCCGGCCCGACCGCCGGCTTGCCAAGGAACACTGTGATCATCGCTCGCGCGGCGGCGGAACGGGACTCGCCAACCGGGTGGCCTACGATGCGTGACGAGTACGCACGGTGAGGAAAGGCCCAGCGTGACACAGGAAAGGCCCAGCGTGGCACAGGAGAAGCAGGTTCCGGGCGAGCTGCGCGTCGCCGGCGTGCTGACCGCGCTCCAGGGTCTCGCCGGCCTGGTGTTCGCGGTCGCCCTGACGGTCCGGGCGTTCGCCACCGACGAGGCGACCAACGTGCTCGGCGAGGCGCTGTACTTCGTGGTGCTCGGCGGCGGCGTGCTCGCGGCCGGGGTGGGGCTGGTGCTGGCGAAGCACTGGGCGCGGACGCCCTCGATCGTGGTGCAACTGCTCCTGCTGGGCGTCGCCTGGTACACCTACGGGCCGTCCGGGCAGCAGCTGTACGGGGCGCTGCTCGGCGTGTACGTCCTGATCGTGGTCGCCCTGCTGTTCACCAACCCAGTGCGGCGATGGGCGCTGGGCGTGGACGAGACGGACGAATAGCGCCATTCGGACGCCGACTATCGGCTGGGCGTTGGCCTACTGACGGCGGGTGTTCCACGTCACCTGGATGAGTGACGCTGCGAGTGGTGAATTCACCACTCCCTGCGTTCGTTGAGGTGACGGATCTATGCGCTTGAACCGCGCCCTGTCTGCGGTGGTCGGAGCCACCACCGCAGTGCTCTCCGCCCTGGCGTTGACGACCCTGGCCGCCCCTGCCGCCCAGGCCCAGGACGTCCAGCCGTACATCATCGGCGGTGGCACCGCGAGCAACGCCCCGTGGGCCGCCCGCCTGTTCGCCAACGGCCGGCAGACCTGCTCGGCCACCATCATCGCGCCGACCTGGGTCCTGACCGCGCAGCACTGCGTGGCCGGCGGCGGCACGATCTCGTTCCGGATCGGCAGTCTCGACCAGACCACCGGCGGCACCACGGCCACCGCGACCCGGGTCATCCAGCACCCGTCCGTCGACCTGGCCCTGGCCGAGCTCGACCGCTCGGTGTCGGCGACCTACGCGCCGCTGGGCACCACCAGCGCCGTGCAGGCCGGCCAGACCGTCCAGCTCTACGGCTGGGGTGCGACCTGCACCAACCAGTCCGAGATCAACTGCCAGTCGCGCTACCTCAAGGTCGCGAACACCCGGGTGACCACGGTCAACGGGCGTGACTACCGGGGCGGCGTGGCGATCTCGGTGACCCGGATCGACGGCATCGCCGCCGGCGGCGACTCGGGCGGCCCGATGTTCGCCACCAGCCCGGCGGACGGCCGGTACTACCAGGTCGGCGTCGCGTCGACCAGCGACCGCTCGCGGACGTCGAACTACACCGCCGTCACCCGCTACCGCGACTGGATCCGCCAGTACGCGGGCGTCTGACGGGACAAGGTTTCCCGGCCGAGGGGGCTGACCCTTTCCCCTGCATCGCCCCCTCGGTCGGGGCACCACCGGGTTTGGATTTCCACCGGTTCACCAGTCACAATCACACTGCGTGTTCACGTTCGGCGGATGGACACGAACGGAGTAGCCGGATACCGTTCGGCTGGCGTTCGCGCCACTCCGGGAGCAGCAGGGTGAGGTGTGCGGTGCAGAACCCCCCGAGGTGGGTGTCGGCGAGCGGTGACGCCGAGCGCCCCAACGTGGCTCGGCTGTACGACTACTACCTGGGCGGCGCGCACAACTTCGCGGTCGACCGCGAGTTCGCCGAGCAGGCCATGAAGGTCATCCCCACCGCCGAGATCGTCCAGCACTCCCGTGCCTTCCTGCGCCGCGCGGTCAAGGTGTGCGTGGCGAACGGCATCCGCCAGTTCCTCGACCTCGGCTCCGGCATCCCGACCGCGGGCAACGTGCACGAGGTCGCCCAGAAGGCGGACCCGACGTGCCGCGTGGTGTACGTCGACAACGAGCCCGCGACCGCCGCGCACGGCCGCACGATGCTGCGGGACAACCCCGGCGCGGCCATGGCGCAGGCCGACATCCGGGACGTGGGCGCGGTGCTCCGCACGCCCGAGGTGCGCCGACTGCTCGACCTTTCCGAGCCGGTGGGCGTGTTGCTGGTGGCGATCCTGCCGTACCTGTCCGACGACGACCGGCCCGCCGACGTGGTCGCCCGCTACCGGGCCGAGATGGCTCCCGGCAGCCACGTCGTGGTCAGTCACCTGACCGGGGACGTGCAGCCGGAGATGGTCGAGAAGCTGGTGGGCGTGGCGGCGGAGACGTCGACGCCGATCGTGGCGCGGTCGCGGGCCGAGATCGAGCCCATGCTGGCCGGGTTCGACCTGCTGGAGCCCGGTCTGGTGCTGATCGCGCAGTGGCGCGGCGAGGGTGAGGGCGCGACCGGCGCGGAGACCGTCAGCTACAGCGCGGTGGGCGTCAAGCGCTGAGGTCGCGGTGCGTCGGGGCCGGCATCGATGTGCGGTCGGGCATTCTCGGCGTGCGAATACCCGGCCCAGCGCCGTGGTTCATCGCGTTGCCGGTGGTCGCGTCCGGTCGAGCGCGTTCCGGTGGTGCGCCGGGCCTCCCACGAATCGGGGGTGCGGGAGACCCGGGCGCGACCGGTCAGGCGGCGGCGGGACCCTGGTAGCGGGCGTCGCCGAAACCGAGGATCGGGTAGCCGATGATCCCGAACAGCCACAGGCCCACGACGCCGAACCCGGCGCCCTTGCCGAACGACTTCGCCACGTCGATCGACACGATGATCGAGGCGAAGATGTTCACGATCGGGATGATGTAGAGGACCAACCACCAGCCGGGACGGCCCGCGACCTTCAGCAGCACGTAGATGTTGTAGATCGGGATGATCGCCGCCCAGCCGGGCTGGCCCGCCTTCGCGAAGACCTTCCACATGGCCGCGATCATCAGCACCAGGATGGCGATGCTGATGATGATCGGGACGATGCCGAACGAGGCGTCCTGGTTCACGACACTTTCCTTCCGACCGACGACGGGAGCGGGACGCTGTTCGCCCGCATCGGGGTCCCGTAGCCGGTCACGGCGCGTGACGATGTCAACGTCCGAACAGGAACCGTGGGAGCTTGGCCGATTCGTGAGCGATTCGAGATCAATTGTCCACTTTGCCGAGCAAGGCAAGGGCCTGATCGGTGAGTCGGAAAACCGTCCACTCGTCCATCGGGATCGCGCCGAGGGACTGGTAGAAGCCGATGGCCGGTTCGTTCCAGTCGAGCACCCACCACTCCAGGCGGGCGTAGCCGCGTTCGACGCACTCCCGGGCGAGAGCCTGGAGCAGCGCCTTGCCGAGACCGCCGCCGCGTTGGTCGGGCTGGACGTACAGGTCCTCCAGGTAGATGCCGTGCGTGCCGCGCCAGGTGGAGAAGTTGAGGAACCACAGCGCCATGCCCACGACCCGACCGTCCACTTCGGCCACGTGGCCGAACAGCGCGGGCGCGTCGCGGAACAGCGCGTCGTGCAGTTGGTCTTCGGTCAGGTGGCATTCGTCCGGCGCGCGCTCGTACTCGGCGAGCCCCCGCACCAGCCCGACGATCGCCGGCACGTCGTCGGGGCGGGCCCGGCGGACGCGCGGGTCAGTCAACGTCCACCTCCCAGGCGGGGATGTTCAGCCGGCGCACCTGGGGGTCGCCGCGCTCGTCGCCGAGCACGGTGAGGCCGGCCGGGTCCAGTCCGAAGTGGACGCCCTCCTTGGGCGGGAGGCCGAGCCAGGTGGCGATCAGCACGCGGCTGAAGTGGCCGTGGCCGACCAGCACGACGTCACCGCCGGCCAGTGCCTTCCGGGCCCGTTCGACCACGGCTTCGGCGCGCTTGCGCACCTCGTCGTGGCTCTCGCCGTTGGGCACGGGGTGCGCCCACACCGTCCAGCCGGGCGCGGATTCCCGGATCTGCGGCGTGGTCAGGCCCTCGTAGTCGCCGTAGTCCCACTCGGCGAGGTCCTCGGTCCGCTCGGCCTCCAGCCCGGCGAGCTCGGCGGTCCGCCAGGCCCGTTCGCGAGGGCTGCTCAGGACGAGCGCGGCCGGTCGGTCGGTGGCCCGCAGCCGGGCCAGGACGCCGCCGGCGCGGCGGGCCTGCTGGATGCCCTCGTCGGTGAGCGGGATGTCCGAACGCCCGGTGTGCCGCCCGCTCTCCGACCATTCGGTCTGACCGTGGCGGAGCAGGTAAACGTGAGAGGTCACGTGGGTGATCCTAGTGTCGGGCGGCTGAACGTGCCGTTGCGGAAGGTCACATCGGGTGGGTTCGGGGCGGTTGGATTTCGGTTGACGGTGGTCGGGGTGGCGTGGTCTGACTTTGGCGTGAATTCCGAGCGGTTGAATGCCTTGGTCCTGCGGTTCGGTCCGGATGTGGTGGGTTGGTGGGAGGCGGTCCCGGCGCTGGTCGGACGCTTGGCGGAGCGTTGGGGGCTGACGCTGGGCGAGCCTTATGACGGGGGTGCGTCGTCGGTCGCGATCCGGTGCACCACGGCTGATGGTGTCGCGGCTGTGCTGAAGGTGACGCCGGATGCGGCTTTCCTGGCTTCGCAGGCGGAGATGCTGCGGTCGTTGGGGCCGTCGGGTCGGGTGCCTGCGGTGCTGGCGGCTTCCGGTGAGGGGATCGTGCTGGAGGCGGTGGTGCCCGGTACCGAGGTGACGCCGGGGCCGGAGCAGTGGGCGGAGCTGATGTCGGCGTTGCACGCCGTGCCTCCGCCTCCGGGGCTGACGCGTGACCTGCGTGGTCGGGTGGAGGAGGCTTTTGCGCGGGTCGGGCGTCGGCTTTCGGAGCCTGTGGTTGCGGCTCGGGTTGATCGTGCTGTGTGGGAGTTGGCGGTTGCGCGGGCTGGGCGGCTGTTGGACAGCCAGTCGGATGTCGTCCTGCTGCACGGGGATCTGCATCCGGGGAACGTGCTTGATGGCGGTGTGCGGGGGTTGATGGCGATCGATCCGAAGACGTGCGTGGGCGACCCGTGCTACGACGCCGTCGACTACGTGGTGGAGGGGGCGGGGAGGGACGGGATCGAGGTGCGCTGCACCCGTGTGGCGGCTGCGTACGGCTTGGACGTGGACCGGTTGCGGATGTGGTCCCGGGTCAACGCGCCGTTCGCGGTGATCGGGCACCTGACGTGGGGCGGTCCGGAGGGGGCGGTGGAGGAGTTGCTCACGTTCGCCGCGTGAGCGTGAACACGGTCCCGGACGTCCGAAAAGATGGCGGTTTTGACAATTGGTCGACTCCGGCGGGCTAGTGCGAAGGTTGTTTCTGACGCCGAGTGTCCGAATTCCGTCATGAGTTATCCGCTATCAGGTGAATTATCGCGCCGGTCGGGTTCGGTGTGGCTGCCCGAATCCTAGTCGAATGGTGATCGTGTTGGCGGGTCTTCTCTCATGCTGTTGGTCTATCGCGGTTGCGGGCTACTCGGCCCTACGGTGATGACTGCATGGTCGCAAATAGTCGCTCGGGGTGGGTGCCCGCGAAACGCGTGCCGAACCCGCTTTTGGCGGAATGAACGCCGAGTGGCGACCGTAAACAGGAGGAGGACCAGGTATGCGCTTTACGCGTGCGCTGACGTCGTGGAGGTCTGCCGTCGTGGCGGGGGTGAGCTTGACCCTGCTCGCCGTCACGGCAATGCCTGCGCTGGCTGTCGGGGATCGGTACGTGAACCTGCACCAGTGCGTCTACTCGAACGGCAGCTTCCTCTACACGAACGTGCTGTCCAACACGCCGAATACGCCGTTCAACACCGGCACCAACATCTCCGAGAATCGGGACACCGCAGTGAGGTGTGGTGGTGCGGTGCCCGGTTGGTCACTGGACTACGCCAACGTGTCCGTGCAGTCCCTGGACCGGGTGCGGGGTCGTTATCTGAACCTGCACCAGTGTGTGTACTCGAATGGCAGCTTCCTCTACACCAATGTGCTGGCGAACACGCCCAACACACCGTTCAACACCGGGACCAACATTTCGTACACGAGTGATTCCGCGTTGAGGTGCGGTCCTGCGGTCGTCGGCTGGACGCTGGATGCCGCCAATGTGGCGGTGCTCTCCCTGGACCTGGCTGCCAAGCGGTATCTGAACCTGCACCAGTGCGTCTATTCCAATGGTAGGTTCCTCTACACGAACGTGCTGTCCAACACGCCGAATACGCCGTTCAACACCGGGACCAACGTCTCCGACACGCGTGACACCGCAGCGCGCTGCGGCCCTGCGACTGCGGGTTGGGTGCTCGACGCCGCCAACACGTCGGTGCTCTCGCTGGACCTGGCCCCGGGGGGTCCCTGACCGGTCAACCCGTCGGGACTGATTCGCCCGCAGAGCGCCCGGGCGTAGGGGCACCCTGACGTCGAACCCGTCCCGAAATCCACGGCAGCCTCGACGCATCCGCCGCGTTGAGGCTGTTGGAGCTGAGCCGACCACGGTCGACTCTGCGCATTCCCGACCACGTCGTCTCGATGTCTTCCTCGGGCTGCAACAGCACGTAGAACCCCGTCGACCCCGCCTCCCACGCTCAGCCACTACCTCCAGGACCACAGTCGCCCGAGCGCGGGGCCGATCCCATACCCAATGACCAATGCGGATATCGCCGCCGCCACCAACCCCACGTCGGAGCAGTAGTGATCCGGTTACACTACGGAATGCGAGCAGGTTGACGAGGGGGACGGGTGAGCAAGCGGCGTTGTCGTACGTGTGACACCTGGTTGGCGAGCGACAACCAGGGCACGCAGTGCGGACGCTGTACAGCCGCGCAGGCCCTGCACGCCCCTGTGCTGCCCGCCGCCTTCTGGAGTCAGTCGGCTATCCGCGAGGCGTTCGCGTCCCGCAACATCGGCCACGTCTTGCGCGCCTACCGCCAGGCGCAGAACCCCACGCTCGCGCAGGCCACGCTCGCCGCCTGGCTGGACCTGACGCAGGGCCGGGTGAGTGAAATCGAACGCTCCCGCCGCCCTGCTACCGACCTGGAACGCCTCGAACGCTGGTGCGACGCGCTTCACGTGCCGCAGCACCTGCGGTGGTTCAACGGGGGAGCGCACCCGGTCCACGACGCGGAAGTCCAAGGCACGCAAGAAAAACCACTGGCGGACCTGGGGCTCTCCTATGCAGCCTCGCTCCCGGCTACGGTGGAAGTGATCGCCGAACTCGGGAGGCACGACATGGAGCGCAGGACGTTCCTCACGGGCACGCTGTTCACCGTCGCCGCATCCGTCGCACCCAGCCGTGACTGGCTGCTCGCCACCCTGGATGAAGCGGGCGCGGCCCGGGGAAAGATCAGCAGCGAACAGGTGGAGGCCATCCGCCGCACGTTCGGCGTCTTCCAGGAGCTGGACGTCATGCGCGGCGGCGGCCACGCCCGCGAACAACTCTCCGCCTACCTGACCTCCCAGGTCGTGCCGCTCCTGCGCAGCAACGACCCGACCACCGAGAACGGCCGCGCCCTGTTCGAGGCAGCCGCGGAACAGCTCTACCTGCTCGGCTGGATGGCGTTCGACAACGGCGAGCACTCCCTGGCCCAGCGCTACCTGATCCAGTCCCTGCGCCTGGCCCAGGCCGCCGGCAGCCCCGAACTCGGCGCACACGTCCTCGCGGGTCTGTCCGACCAGGCCACCCTCACCGGCCACCCCGACCACGCCGTCCAGTTGGCCAAGGCAGGCCGCGCCGGCTTGACCCACGGCCACTCCGACGCGTGCCTGGCCGACCTGTGGGCCTTGCAGGGCCGCGCCGAGGCGGCGATGGGCGACGCCAAGGCGGCAGCCCGCAGCGTCCACCTCTCCGAGACCGCGTTCGCCGACGTCGACCACGACAACGAACCCGAGTGGGCACGCTTCATCGACCCGGCCTACCTCAACGGCGAATACGCCCACGCCTTCCGCGACCTGCAACGCCCCGAGGAAGCCGCCCACTTCGCCGGCCTGTCCATCGCGGAGTCGGAACGCCAGAACCGAGCCCGCCGAGGCTCCATGGCCCAAGCCGCCCTGTCCCGCTCCGCGATCGACAGCCACGACCTGGAGTCCGCCGCCTCCGCAGGCATGGCCGCCGCCAAGCTCGCCGCGACCGTGAAGTCCTCCCGCTCCGTCGAAGCAGTCGCAGACCTCCGCGCCCGCCTCCGCGAGCACCAGGACTCACCGGCCGTCCGCGACTTCCTCGACGTGTCCGGCGCACTCCTGCCCGCGATGGGACCGCGAACCTAGCCTCGATCCGCGGTCCGAGCCTCCTGCCCGCCATGCTCACCCGCGCAGAAGGCCCGCCGCCCGGCAAAGGTCGCCATATGATCAGTGCATCACCAGAGCTGATCTGCGGATAGTGGCACTACCATTACCGTATCGGTAATTGGTATGGAATCACCTGCCTTCGCCCACGAGTGTGGTCGCACCACCAGCGGTGACATCGAGGAGATTCCGCATGACGGCACCAATCTGCACGACCGAACTGCACGCCCCGAACGTCTACGCGGTAGTGGACGAGGCCGAAGCGGTCGCGGCCTGGATCATCGAACTCCCGGCCGAGAACGTTCTCGCCGTCTTCGCGAGCGGAACCACCACCTACACCACCGACAGCATCGAATGTGCCTTCGAATTCGTCAACCTTGTCGAGGGGATCAACGGACAACTGGTTGCCGCCGCCGAGTCACGTGACGAAGGTTCGAATCAGAATGCCTAGAACTGCACCGTAGCCCCTGTTTCTTCAGGCGTCGAGCCGGCCGGACACATGTCCGGTGCAGTCGTACATCATCACGAGGTCCAGATTGGCGCTAACCATCAAGCTCAGGGCCAGCACGTTTCGAAAAGCGTCAATACTCGCAGGTCATGCCAGTATCTACAGCCTGGCCAAGGCCATGGAGGTCAACCGAACCACAGTGGCGCGCGTACTAGAAGGCTGCCTGACTCCAGGGGCAGCGTTCATCGCGGGAGCAGTCACCGCACTGAAACCGTTCCTGTTCGATGACCTGTTCGAGGTCGTAACGCGCCCAGCTCACCGGCCGAAGGATGAAGAGGCTGACGACTGGTAGGCCAACCAGACACGATGCATGGCACCGGCCGTGTTCAGAGTTTCTTTTCTTCGTCAAGGCGGCCCCTGCGGGGGCCGCTGGCCGTTCGTGTCTGTTCAGGCTGTTGCGGGCAGGCTCCGGTGGTGTTGTCGGTCGCGCCAACGTGGGCCTGGCGGCCCACGGGCGCGACACGCGAGGCACCGGAGCCTGCCCCGCAACAGCCAGAGGTCACGGCCAGCAGCCCTCGCAGGGAACCGCGTGGACGGACTCGTTCGCTTGTGCTGCGTATATGCTTCCGGCGTTCGGGGCTCGGGACGAGCGCCGAGGTGTTGGCTTGGTCGGGCTGGTCTTGGCGCTTGGCTGCCGCACCTGTGAACAGTTCGACGCCTTGACGGCATCGACCAGACCACAGGCTTGCCAACGTGCATCTCAAACTACAGTTCAGGCCAAACTAATCAACGTCACTAGCCTGTAGAACGTATCTTTGTACGAATCCCGCAAGCTCGCGCCCATGCGCGAATAAACTTGCCTACAGAGAGCGTAGTCGCCTCTGCCCATTCAGCTCCAAGCGCATTCCGGTGTGCGGTTCCAAGTGAAAGTGGAGAAAGGCCGGGCGATGCTTCCAGCGCCGCAAAAGCTTCGCGCATACCCCTCTGCCGTTCGACGACTTCCCGGAGTCGCTCCACATCTACCGCGCCATCGGAGAGGATGCTTCTATCCGACAGTGAAATACGTTCACCGCCATCGGTATCCACCAAGCCCAATGCCATTAGGTTTCGAACGGCGGTCCCAAAACCTCGGCGCAATGGTCGGACGTGCGTCGAGGGGTCGGAGAGATGCAGTAAAACCTGGAGGGCGGGGCCAGGGCTGGCAGCAGGGAAGGCACCTCGTACGCGAATCGGTACCGCCCCGCTCAAGAGACGGCCAGGAGGTTCGCTATCACCCTCCACCATTCTGCTCATGCCGTTTGGCAGAAGTCGGACTAAACCGGCATATTCCAACCATTGACAAAAAGAGCGAGCATAGGTAACCCAGCTATCGCTCTTCGCGGCAACGGCCCTAAATTCGGCCGCCAGGGTAGACGCAAACTGTTGGATGGAGACGATGTCTTCACGGGCAAGCATGTCGGCCGCGAGTTTATACATCTTATGCCTACGCAGCGCCTGGGAGACGCGTGCCCTAATAGCTTCTTCCTTGTCCGGGGAGGCAAGGAGGTCCGCCTCAAGCGTGACGCGATTCGGCTCGGCATTTAGAACGCCGAAAAGGCGAAGCTCTCGGGAGTAGTTGAAGACTACCGTGGCCGTTGTATCGAGCTGAGCGGCGGCATCTGGAACCGATACGCTCCCGCCTTCGGCGATGACTACGCGCAGAAGGCGGCTAGCGCCGAGCGGTGCATAACGAACTACGTACGAATCCTCGATCGCTACGCTACCATTATTTAGGTAGTCTCGGAAGGTGTCCCAGTAGATATCGATAGTGTGTCCCACCTGCACCACTAGCCGTTGGTGAAGCAGACTGTCTAATACCGTCCCGGTAGAAACATCGAAATCGAGATCCGCTATGGCGACAGGTGCTGCTCGTGCGATGGTCCGAAGAACGGTTTGCTCACTTGGGCTTAGCCGCGCCAAGTCTGTTTCAAAGAGGCTGCGGGCGTTCAGTGCTTGCTTGGCGAGATCATCCTGGGCCACTCCGCTATCAATCTCGGCAATTATATGTGCACCGAACTTCTTAAATAGCCACGGCAAGCCCTGTGAATTGTATTCGCGCAACCGTTGACGTAGGTCGCGATTGAGTTTGCCGCCGACCGATTTCTCAAGTCGCCGCAGCAGGGCCTCAACTTCACGTGGACCAAAGGGGTCCAGAAGAGACACTACCGATGCGTCTCGAATATCGTTTCGCAACCCAAAGGGGTAGCCTTCGGTCCATGCAACGACGTCTGTCTTCCAGGAGAAGCTGATCGTAAACGGCGCATTGACTTCGCGAATCAAGAATGACAAGTCGCGAAATTCGCGCGTCAGTTCGGAGTCCCGGAAGATGTTTTCGAACTGGTCGAAAGCCAGAAACACTGGCCTAAGCGGCGATGGCCATTTGGCACGCTTGAGTGTTTCTACGATGCTGTGAAGACTGCTGAAGGCGGCCTCGGGCGGTAGTTCGAGTACCTTCTTCTCGACTGCCTTCTGGATAATTCTCTCCATTGCGGCGGAAACAAAGTCGGATCGCTCTGCCGTCCTTGAATCGATCACCGTCCCGACGCCGCCAGCCTTCTCTACTTCCTTCTGAAGATGTAGTACAAGGGAACTCTTGCCCCAACCGGACTTGGCATTGATTACCATCGAGCCAGCCGTGCGACGGGCTACAAGCTTCTCCAACAGTGATTGAGTGAGAATTTTGCGACCGATAAAGAATTCCGGTGCCGCTGGAAGCTGATACTCGAAGTCGGAAGTGCTTCCTTGCACCTCAACGATCTTGGGAAGCGATGGCACATGCATAGGCACCGCCCCCGCCTCTCGACCTGAGGCGACAACCGAGAGCCCTTTTGAAAGGTGCCGTTCGATCAAACGGATTACGGGAGATGGGACGTCCTGCCCGCGCGCCCATACGACCCATCGGGAGGCCCTGCGGGTGTGAGTGTCAAGCTCGCACGCGGCCAGGGCAATCCCATGCTCTGTAACGACGATAGTCGGTTCTGACCGAATCCTAGGACCTTCGTCCCAGTTGGGCAACAAGTTCGCCTTCTGTAGCAATTCGCATATTTCGTATGAGCCAAGGTACCGAAAGCCAGGTAGTTTGACCTGCGCGGCGTCAGCCGTTTCCTTCGCATCGGCGGTCAATCGGGGCAGTGCAACAAACAGTCCGTGAATTCGCTCATCATCAGCTCGTGCGAGCGCGAACTTGCCTAGGAATGACTTCAGTAATGGCACTCGAACGTTGGAAGTGTATGCTTTGCACTCACAAATAAGTCGCTCGCCGGTGACGGTATGGCGAGCCGCAATGTCAAGCTCGACACCTTCGCTGGTTGTGTTTAAAGCTTCGGGGTGGGGATCACCGTAACCTTGCGTTGCGAGAAGCTTCGCGATGAATTTTTCGAAGAGGTGACCGCGCTTATTGGATAAGTCGCTGGTCGATGAGCCCTCTGCAAGAACTACGACAGCGGCCGTGTCAACGGTGATCTGGTCCACGGACGCAGGGTACGCGTTGAGGGTGATGGCGACCCCTCGTGTCGTGGTGGTCGAACTCCACGCATGACGCGGTCCTGCCAGTCGCACGAGAGCACTGCGCTCTGAGATCGTGATCAATCCCCCGCAAGGACTACTAGCGAACACGAGGGCTTATCCATGATAAGCCCTCGTGTTCGCCGAACTTGCTGGTTACAGCTCGCCTCGTTGGTGACAGCAGACATCGGTTGAGCGTGGCCAGCGAGTGCAGAGGCAAGTGAGAGTGCTTCGCCTGAGCGAGTCATCTGCCCGCAACGTTGACCGCAGCGACCGTTACGACGAGCACCACCCCTGTGGTGAGCCGGGCAGGCGGGGAGAGCGAGAGCTTGCCGGTTGCTGGCAGTGTGATGGTGGTCGCGCGCTCGACTTCCGATGGACCGCATACAGCAGCGAAGTACAGCAACCGCATCGGTCGGAGGCGACCACGAGGGACCGGCATCGGCCGTCTGACCTCGGCGAAAGCCCTAGATGACCTTGCTGCCGACAGTTCGGGACGAAGAGGTCGCTGCGTGAGGTCCAAGTGTAGAACGAAGCTGTCGGCAGGTTGAGTGACTGTTCCATTGCCTGGCACTTTTTGCGGATACCGACGCTTTCGTCGGGTGCTGCGCATGTCGCAGTGCTAGCTGTGGCTGCGGACTCAAATCAATCGTGTATACCAATGCCGATCTGTATGGGTTTTTTGAAGACAGGCACTACCACAAACACGGACCACTGGATGTGGATGTCGTGTCCGGCCTGAACGACCAAGCCGCCGTTGGCTGCACTCGCACGTGCGCGAGTAGTCCTCGGCTCGGGTGGGCCGTAGGTGGTCATGCCTGGCTGGCCTCCCAAGTCGCCGTCGCTGAGATCCGGATGAAGAGCCTACCGGCCTGGGTGTACCAGGCACGGTGTTGATCGGGTGGGTCGCCATCGCCGTCCACATCGGACTGACTTGGGCCGTTCTGGGGCCGTCAGAGGATGCTCAACAACGACTGGCGACGAAACATGACGCTGACCAGACGGAAGAGTTTCCGCTGGTCAGCGCCGTGTTCTAGCGGGTGATCAGGCTGCTGCCTTGGTCTCCCAGAAGATCTTGTCGATCTGGGCGATCAGGTCGAGCAGTTCCTGGCCCTTGGCCGGGTCCATCGAACCCTTGGTGCCGCCCGCGCCCGCCGCCTTCGTGGCGCGGTTGAACAGGTCGTGCAGCTCCGGGTACTTCTCGAAGTGCGGCGGCTTGAAGTAGTCGGTCCACAGCACCCACAGGTGGTGCTTCACGAGCTCGCTGCGCTGCTCCTTGATCAGGATGGCGCGCTCGCGGAACTCGGGGTCCTCGTTGGCCTGGTACTTCTCCTGGACCGCCTTGATCGACTCCGCCTCGATCCGGGCCTGCGCCGGATCGTAGACACCGCACGGGAGGTCGCAGTGCGCGGTGGCCTCCAGTAGCGGGCGGCGGAGAATTTGCGACAGAAGTCGCATCGTTCCTCCCTGACAGTGGATGCTCCGACAGTGGCGAACCCTACTCCGGGGCACCGGGGCGGGCAGGTGGAGGTGATCGTTGGCACCGTCGGAGCACAACCCGTTGCCGCTGGTTCGGGTGGTGGGGCCGTCCATGTTCCCGACCCTTAGGACGGGGGACGTCGTCGTGGTGGCGCGATCGCGTCCACCTCAGGCGAAGGATCTTGTGCTGGTGAGGTGGAGTGCACGGCCGGGGCAACTGTCCGTGAAGCGCGCCATCGAGCCCGACGGGGACGGGTGGCACGTCGAAGGGGACAACCCGTTCGCGTCCACGGACTCCCGCACGTTGGGCGCGGCGGAGGTGGTCGGGGTGATCCGGTTCCGGCTCTGGCCGCGCCCTGGTCGGCTGCGGTGAGCGGTCAGGCGCGGAGCTTGGCGTACCAGGCCAGGCAGTCCTCGTACGACGGCAGGAGACCGGCTGCCTCCGCCTCCTCCAACGTCGGGGCCTCGGCGTCCTTCGGCGACAGCACGGGCGTCACATCCGCCGGCCACGGCAGGTCCAGGCCGATCGGGTTCAGGCCGCGCTCCGCCTTCGGGTTGTAGCCCTCCGAGCACAGGTACGACGTCACCGACCCGTCCTCCAACGCCATCAACGCGTGGCCGACGCCCTCCGGCACGTACGTCGAGTTGAACGCCTCCGCCGACAGCTCCACCGCGTCCCACACCCCGAACGTCGGCGAACCCACCCGGACGTCCACCAGCACGTCCAGCAACCGCCCGCGCGGGCAGTGCACGTACTTCGACTGCCCCGGCGGCACGTCGGCGTAGTGCACACCCCGGATCACGCCGCGCCTGGACTGACTGTGGTTGGTCTGGGCGACCCGCAGCGGGTGCCCGACGGCGTCGATGAACGCCTTTTCCTGGAACGGGGACACGAACAGCCCTCGATCGTCGGGGAACACCGAAGGGGTGAACTCGAACGCGCCCGGAATTTTCAGCTCACGTGCCTGCATGCCGCACACCCTAGAGCTGGTTCGGTCTTGACCGATCCTGCCTGCGAAAACCGACCGGTCGGTCCAATAAACCGGACGTACGTTCTGGGAAAACCGCTCTGACCTGCGGAAAGATTGTGATCCCCACCGCAGACACCGGACCCCGACACTGTCATGCTTGCCCGCACCCCGCAGCTGATGGGCCGCCGCGCAGACCGCGCGGCGCGGCCCGCCGACAGGCCCCGTAGATCCGCGTGACAACGCCGGTCCCGGTGCGCCGAAGGATCGCGCACCGCAGGAGGACTCCCGAAGTGACCGCACTGAACGAACCTCATCTGACGTCCGGGCTGACCGACGACGAGATCTTCCGCGCCCACGAGGGCGGCAAGCTGGCCATCGGCGCGACGGCCCCGCTCGCCGACCCCCGCGCGCTGTCCATCGCCTACACGCCGGGCGTGGCCCGGGTCAGCCGTGCCATCGCGGACGACCCGTCGCTCGCCGCCAAGTACACCTGGGCGCACCGGCTGGTGGCCGTGGTCAGCGACGGCACGGCCGTGCTCGGTCTCGGCGACATCGGCGCGAGCGCGTCGCTGCCGGTGATGGAGGGCAAGGCCGCGTTGTTCAAGACGTTCGGCGGGCTGGACTCGATCCCGCTGGTGCTCGACACGACCGACGTGGACGAGATCGTGGAGACGCTGGTCCGGCTGCGGCCGTCGTTCGGCGCGGTCAACCTGGAGGACGTCTCCGCCCCGCGCTGCTTCGAGCTGGAACAGCGGCTGATCGAGGCCCTGGACGTGCCGGTCATGCACGACGACCAGCACGGCACCGCCGTCGTGGTGCTGGCCGCGCTGCGCGGCGCGAACACCGTCCTGGACAAGGACATCGCGAACCAGCGGGTGGTCGTCTCCGGCGCGGGCGCGGCCGGTGTGGCGTGCGCGAAGATCCTGCTCGCGGCCGGCATCGGCGAGGTGACCGTGGTCGACTCGCGGGGCATCGTGCACGCGGGCCGGGACGGGCTGAACCCGGTCAAGGCCAAGCTGGCCGAGGTCACCAACGGCAGCGGGTTGCGCGGTGGCATCGCCGAGGCGCTGCGCGGCGCGGACGTGTTCGTCGGGGTGTCCTCGTCGAAGGTGGACGAAGAGCTCATCGCGGGCATGTCCGGCGACTCCATCGTGTTCGCGCTGTCCAACCCGGACCCCGAGGTGCACCCGGAGGTCGCGGGCCGGCACGCGGCGGTGGTCGCCACCGGGCGCAGCGACTTCCCCAACCAGATCAACAACGTCCTGGCGTTCCCCGGCATCTTCCGGGGCGCGCTGGACGCCGGCGCGAAGCGGATCACCGAGGGCATGAAGCTCGCGGCGGCCGACGCGATCGCCGCCGTGGCCTCGGACGACCTCGCGGCCGACCGGATCGTGCCGAGCGCGCTGGACCCCCGGGTCGGACCCGAAGTCGCCGCCGCCGTGGCCTTGGCAGCCCGGCAGGACGGAGTAGCCTGACCCCCGTCGGAGTTGGGAGAGCTCCGGCCGCATCCGTCCAGTCGACTCTTCGGACTAACGAAACCACCAACGAGTTGTCTCGTTAGCCCGAAGAGGGGTGGGCGTTGACGCTCCGAAGCGATACCGTCCCTCTCCTCGGGTGAATATTGCCCGTGGTGAGGGACGCCGTATTCGGGTGCGGTCGGGCCGGTTCATCCCTGCCGTAGACACGGGAAGGTGGAACCGTGCCCAAGCGGGTTGGACGCGCTCCGGTGGTGCTCGACCCTGCGCAGCCGGCGGGGTCACCCATGGCGCTGGACGGCATCCCGCTGGCCGAGGGACCTTCGCTGCTGTGCGACCCCAAGGGCATCGTCATGCGGGCGAACGCCGCCGTGGCGCAGCTCGCGAAGACACGTTCCGAGTCCGATCTCGTGGGCCTCGCGTTAGGCGACCTGCTCGTCGGCGAGCCCGACGACCTGCGGCTCCGCCAGGGCAACGGCGCGCTGCTGCCGGTCCGCGTGGTCCGCCTCCAGGTGCCCGGCACCGGCCTGCACGCCGTCCTCCTGGTCGACGTGTCCGACCTGGCCAAGGCCGCCGAGGACCTCCGCGACGAACAGCGCCGGCTGCGCACCGTGCAGCGGGTCGCCCAGATCGGCTCGTGGGAGTACGACCCGACGTCCGGCGTCACCGTCTGGTCCCAGTCGCACTACGAGATGCTCGGCGTGCGGCCGGGCGACGTCGTGCCGGGCGCGCAGGCCGTGCTGGACGTGGTCCACCCGGACGACTACGACATGGTCGCCAGCTACTGGGCCAACCGCGAGCTGGACGGCAACCCGATCGACATCGTCTACCGGATCGTCCGCCCGGACGGCGACCTGCGCTGGATCCGGGGCGTCGCCGAGGCGAAGCTGCGCGACGACGGCCGGACCCAGTTCATCACCGGCTACATCCGCGACATCACCGCCCAGCTGCGGTCCGACCGGGCCCTGGAGACCGAACGCGGCCGGCTGCTGGAGGCGCAGCGCATCGCGCGCATCGGCAGCTGGAGCTACGAGGTGTCGACCAAGGCCGTGCACCGCAGCGAAGTACTGCTGGAGATGTACGCCGACGTGGGCATCGAGCCGGACGCGGACCTGCTGTGCGGCTTGCACCCGGACGACCGCCCGGCGCTGGACGCACTGCGCCGCGACCTGCGGCAGGCCAAGGAAGAGGAGACCTTCGAGGCCGAGGTGCGCAGCGAGTTCGGCGAGCGCGTCTTCATCTGCCGGGTGCGCCCCGAGTTCGAGGGCGGCCGGCTGCACCGCATCCACGGCACGATCCAGGACGTCACCGAGGCACGGGCGCTGGAGCACCAGCTCCGGGACGACCGGCGGCGGCTGGCCGACGCGCAGCGGGCGGCGCAGCTCGGCGTGTGGGAGTGGAACTTCCACACCGGCGACGTGGTGTGGTCGGACATGCTGGCCGACCTGTTCGGCGTGCCGCGCGACGAGCGCACCTACTACCAGACCTACCTGGACCTGGTGCACCCCGAGGACCGGGGCTGGGTGGACGACCTGTGGCAGCAGCTGGCGTCCGACGAGGTCCCGGTCCAGTTCGAGCACCGCATCCGGCGTCGGGGCGACGGCCGGATCCGGGTGTTCCGCAGCCACGGCGTGGTGGTGCACGGTCCGGACGGCCGACCGCTCGCCGTCGGCACGGCGCAGGACGTCACCGAGCAGCGCGCCGCCGAGACCCGGATGAAGCGGTCCAGCCAGCGGTTCGCCGACCTGGTGTCGCTGACGCCGGTCGGCATCGGCCTGTTCGACGAGGCCGAACGGCTGGTGGACGCCAACGACGCCCTCTGCGACCTGCTCGGCATGGATCTGGAACAGCTGCGCGGCACGGACCTGGAGCAGCTCACCCACCCGGAAGACCGGGAGCACCGGCTGGACGCGGTGGCGCAGCTGAGCCGGCTCGGCGGCGACCGCGTGCACCGCATCCCGCAGCGCATCCTGGTGCGCCCGGACGGCGAGCGCGTCTACTGCGAGCTGCACATCGCGCTGTCCGTCCAGGACGACGGCCGCCGGTTCTGGCTGACCGTGTTCCAGGACATCACCGAACGCCGCCGCGCGTCCGAGGCGCTGCGGCACCAGGCGACGCACGACGAGCTGACCGGGCTGCCGAACCGGGCGCTGGTCAAGGAGATGCTGGCCCACCTGCTGGATTCCGACGACCGGTCGCGGGTGGCGGTGCTGTTCTGCGACATCGACAACTTCAAGCGGGTCAACGACTCCCTGGGCCACGACGCGGGCGACGAGCTGCTGGTGGCGTTGGCGCGGCGGCTCGAAGGCGGGTTGCCGGAGGGCTGCACGGCGGCCCGGCTGTCCGGTGACGAGTACGTGATCATCTGCGAGAACATCGACAAGGTGGGCGGCGTGGACGCGCTGGCCACCAAGGTCGCCGGGCTGCTGCGCACGGCCGTTCCGGTGCACGGGCAGCTGGTGCGGGTGTCGGCGTCGATCGGCGCGGCGGTGCCGAACGGCTCGCGCGCGACCGGGAACGACCTGCTGCGGTTCGCGGACGCGGCGATGTTCGAGGCGAAGCGGGCCGGCGCGGGCCGGGTGTCGCTGGCGTCGGCGGCGTTGATCGCGTCGGCGGACCGGCAGGTGCACCTGGAGGGCCAGCTGCGCGAGGCGTTGCAGCACGACGGGCTGGCGCTGCACTTCCAGCCGGTGGTGGGGGTGGACGGTTCGGTGCAGACGGCCGAGGCGCTGGTGCGCTGGCCGCACCCGGATCGCGGGCTGCTGCCGCCGGACATCTTCCTGCCCGTCGCCGAGCAGGGCGACCTGTTGCGCGAGCTGGACCGGTGGGTGCTGCGGACGGCGTTGAAGGAGGCCGCGACCTGGCCCGCGCCCAACGGCCAGCCGGTGTCGGTGGCGGTGAACCTCGCCGGGCTCGTGCCGGGTGACCCGGAGTTCGTGGACATCGTGGCGAACACGATTGCCGAGGCCGGCATCCCGTGGGACCGGGTGGTGCTGGAGCTGGTGGAGACCGCGCTGGTGGACCTGCCGTCGCGGGTGCGCCAGTCGATGGACGAGCTGGTGGCGCGCGGGATCCGGTTCGCGGTGGACGATTTCGGCACCGGCTACTCGTCGTTGGCGCGGCTGAAGGACCTGCCGGCACAGATCATCAAGGTGGACCGGCGGTTCGTGTCCGGTGTGGGCAACGACTCGTCGGACTTCGCGGTGGCGCGGGCGGTCGTGGACATGGCACGTGCCATGGGCCGGCAGTGCGTGGCGGAGGGCGTCGAGACGGCGACCCAGTTCCACGTGCTGCGCGGCGTCGGCGTGGACGCCTACCAGGGCTGGCTGTTCTCCCGTCCGGTGCCGCCGAAGGAATTCCGTGCCGTGCTGGCACTTGGTCCATTGCACATCCCCCGCGCCGGCTGATCCGACATACTTCCCGTCCGTTGCACCCGAACGGGGAGGGAGTCGAGGTGGAACCGGAACGGATGGTCGCCGACCTGGAGGCCAAAGCCGAGGACTTGGCGCGTCGGTCGGAGGAGATGCGGGAGCAGATCCAGCGGACGGCGGTGACGCTGCGGTCGGGGGACGGCGCGGTCACGGTGACCGTCGCGCCCAACGGGTCGTTGCAGCACATCGAGTTCTCGCCGCGCGCGGTGGATTTCTCGCACGTCCACTTGGGACAGGTCGTCATGTCGACCGTGCAGCGGGCGCAGGCGCAGGCGGCCCAGCAGGTGGCCGCGATCGTCGAGCCGCAGTTCGGTGGCACGGCGGCGATGGACTTCCTGACCAGCTTCATCCCGACGCTGGAGGAAGAGCCGCCGCCCGCGCCGCCGGCCGAGGAGGGCAGTGTGCTGCGGGCCGACTCGTGGAGCGCGCCCGCCCGGCCCGTTGCACCGCCACGTCCGGCTCGGCCGGTGGCGGATCCTGACGAGGACGACGGTTTCGGGACGGTGCTGCGATGACCGGGTTCCGGGTACAGGCGTCCCAGCTGCGCAAGTTCGGCGGCGACCAGGAGGGGCGGCAGGGCGAGATCGAAGCGGTGGCGGACAGCGTCGCCGGGGTCGACCTGGGTGGTGACACGTTCGGCGTGCTGTTGCAGTTCTTCGCCGACGGGGCGCAGGAGTTCGCGGCGCAGACCGTGGAGGCCATCAAGACGTTGGCGCAGGCGCACGGCGAGGCCGCGAACGACACGATCCTGACGGCCGCCGACTACGAGAACGTGGAAGAGCAGAACCGGCAGGGCTTCGGCGGGGATGCGTGATGGCCGAAGGCGGTGTGTGGACCGGGTTCGACTCGGAGTTCGGCAACCCGGACAACTTCGCGGGTGGCGGCATCGCCGAGTCCGCCGCACAGGTCATCGACTCGGCGGGTCGGCTCGGCGAGGGCGACTTCGGCGAGTTCGGCATGAACGTCGCCGCGCTCGGCCTGGACGCGCTGGGCATGGCGATCGACCCGCTGGGTTCGCTGGCCACGGCCGGTATCGGCTGGCTGATCGAGCACCTGAGCTTCCTGCGTGAACCGCTGGACTGGCTGGCGGGCAACGGCGACAAGATCAAGGCCGCCGTCGAGACCTGGAACAAGGCCGCGATGGAGTTGGACCGCATCGCGCAGGACCACCACAACGCGGTGGAAACCCAGGTCAGCGGCTGGGAACAGCGCGCGGCGGACGGGTTCCGGTCGAGTCAGGGACAGTTGGTCGGCGAGACGCTCGCGATGAGCCGGACCTGTGTGGCGGTGGCCGGGCAGGTCTCGACGGCGGGCACGATCACGGCCGCGGTGCGCGGCATGATCCGCGACCTGATCGCGATGTTCGTGTGGGAGGTCATCCGGAACGCGGCGATCGCGCTGGCGTCGTCCGTGGTGAGCTTCGGCAGTTCGCTGGCGGCGTTCGGGGCGTGGGCGGTCGGGCGGGGCGCGGTGGTGCTGGGCAAGATCACCAAGCAGATCGCCAAGCTGATGCGGCTGGTCATGCGGATCATGGGCAAGCTCAAGGGGCTGTTCGCCAAGGTCGGCGACATGCTCAAGGGGCTGGCCCGGTTCGGTCGCGGAGGCGGTCGTGGCGTCACGCGGGCGGCCGACGCGCCTGGCGCGCCCAAGTTCCAGGGGCTGGACGACGCGGCCAAGCGGATGGAGGACTGGGGGAATGCCCGGCCCTCGTTGGCGGACGCGGGTGCCAAGGCCAAGGAAGGCGCACAGCAGTTCGGGGACGCCTACAAGAACGCCGGCAACACGTGGAACCGGGCCACCGAGAACGTTACGGTGCCGGGTGCGAACCGGGGGCAGGGCGTCGCGGACGTCTACACGCCGTTCAAGCCCGTCACGCGGCCGGACGGCACGGTGTCGCCGCACTCGGTCCCGAGCGTCACGGACGGCGGGTTCCAGATCAAGCTCGGGGCCGACGTGGCGCGTGAAGCGTCCAAACAGGACGAACTGGAGAACGAGGGCGTCCCGGAGGAGAAGCGGAAGGCGTTCCAGCGCCAGACGGGGTACCTGGACGAATGAGCGAGCGGAAACCGTTGTGGGCGACGGTCCTGGTGCTGTCGCTGCTCGCACTGCTCGGCGGCGGGTTCTTCTTCAACCTGTTCTCGGGTTGGGGTGTGGTCGGGATCATCGCGGCCGTGGCCGGGGTGGTGCTGTTCCCGCTGTCGGCCTTCATGCTCCGGCGTTCGCGCGGCACGTTGTGGCTCGCGGTGTTCATCGGTGCCGGGACGCTGGTGGTGTCGGGGCTCTGCGCGGGGTCGGTGTGGCTGTCGGCGTTCGGTGAGCGGCGGGACTGCGAGCTGACCCGTGCGCCGAGCACCGACCCCGACCGGAAGTACGACTACGCCATGATGTGCGGCGGCGAGCAGATCCGGTACGTGCTGAAGACCGACTCCAAGCTGGACCGGAAGCTGCCCGATCCCGGTCCGCGGCAGCTGGTGGTGGACCGGACCGGGACGCTTGAGGCGTTCTCCGCCGACAACGTCTCCACCGTACGGAACGTGGTGATGGGCGGTGCGGCGTTCGGCGGGCTGCTGTTCGTGGTGCTGGTGATCAGCTTGCCGCGCCGGAGACAAGTCGGCTGATCAGCTCAACCCGAAGCGGAAACCCGGACGCGGTCGAGCAGGGCGGCGATGCGGTGCCTCGGCAGGTCGATCAGCCGGTGCTCCAGGTCGTCGTCCTCGCCGATCAGCTCGCGGGCTTCCCGCTTGGTGATCCGCAGCACGGTGGTCAGCGCCTCCCGCCACACGTTGCCCAGCTTCCCGTGCGCCCGCATCAGCACCTCCCGCACCACCAGCCCACCGGGATCGAGCGTCCCGGCGAGCACCTGGTCCGCCACCACGACGCAGTGCTTCCCGTCCGGAGTGGACCGGAGGAAGCGCAGCGCGAACCGGGTGTCCACCAGGGAGGTCAGCTCCGCCTGCCCGGCCGCCGAAGCCACGTTCGGGTGGTTGTTGGGCACCAGAGCGGCCATCCGGCCGGGTGAGCAGGCCAGCAACGTCCGCAGCAGCCACGGGCCGGGGTCGCCGGACAGGTCGACGGCCAGCGACGCCGCGCCCTTCCCGATCGGGTCGGCCCAGCCGGGCGCACGGGGCTTGGGCGGCGGCGAGGACTCGGGGCGCGGGGCCAGGTCCACCAACGCCTGGAGCGCCTGCGAGCCCGGACCGGTGGCCTCCACGGACTGCGGGCCGTGGGTGTAGATCGTGGTCCGCCCGGCGGCGACCGAACGGCGACCCGTGGGCCGGCACACGTACAGGTCGGCGGCGCTGCCGATGGCCTGCGCGCCGTCGAAGCGGTGGAACGCGGGCAGGATCGCCTCGAACACCAGGCCCAGCCGGTGCAGTTCCTGCTGGACCTTCAGCCCCAGCGCGGGCGTCCGGTCGCTGAACCCGTACGCCAGCAGGATCCGGCCCCGACCGGTGTCGGCCAGGCACTCGACGGCCCGGCCGGCGAACAGCGCCATGCCCTCCTGGGTGTACGGCGGGTCGCTGAACACCAGGTCGGCGGACTCCAGCAGGGCGGGCGGCAGGCCGAACCGGAAATCGGCGTGGAACGTGCGGACGCGGCCCTGTGAGCGTTCCTCGACGTACTCCAGCAGGCGATCGTCCACATCGACCACCACGACCGACACGGACGGGTTCACCGCGCACACGGCGAGCGACGTCAGGTCGTGGTCGCCCAGGCACAGCAGGGTGCGGCCGGTCAGGTCGTACTGCGCGTCCATCCACAGCGCGCGTTTGAGCGCGGTCTCGGCGGTCGCCTGCACGTGGTCCAGCGCGGCCAGCGGCGGCGGCACGGCGGCGATGTCGGCCAGGATCGAGCTGAGCAGGGCCGTGTTCTTCGCCACCAGGGCGTCGACCGGGTCGGGGTCGGCGGCGGACCCGGCAGCGGTGAACTCGGCGTAGGCGGTCACCCGTGAGGGTGCGAGCCGGAACCGGTCGCCGCTGGTCTCGACGTCCGCGTCGAGCGCCTTCAGCAGGTCCTGCACGGTGCGCCGGGGCACGGCGGGCACCCGGACCAGGTCGGCCAGCGTGTGCCAGTCGTCACCCAGGAGTGTCAGCACCCGCCGGAGTTTGCGCGCGTGCGCGCCATGGGAGTCCAGCAGTGCGCGGACGAGTTCGGTGGCCACAACCGGAGCAGCCTACTGACCGGATCCTGGAACGCCGTGCCACGGTCGGGTCAACGGGCTAGTGTCGTTGGGCGCTTTGTTTCGACCGACGCCTGAGTGCCACTGACGGGGAGGACCACGGGTGATCGAGTTCCGCGGCGTGACCAAGCGGTTCGACGACGGGACGATCGCGGTGAACGGCCTGGACCTCGTGGTCGAGGCAGGCACGATCACGGTCTTCGTCGGCCCGTCCGGATGTGGCAAGACGACGTCCCTGCGCATGGTGAACCGGATGATCGACCCCACGTCGGGCACGGTCCTGGTGGACGGCAACGACGTGCTGGCGGTCGACCCGCCGAAGCTGCGGCTGGGCATCGGCTACGTCATCCAGCAGGCCGGCCTGTTCCCGCACCGGACCGTGCTGGACAACGTGGCCACCGTGCCGCTGCTGTCCGGCTGGACGAAGGCCAGGGCGCGGACCCGCGCGGGCGAGCTGCTGGAGCTGGTCGGGCTGCCCGCCGAGCTCGGGCGGCGCTACCCGTCGCAGCTCTCCGGCGGCCAGCAGCAGCGGGTGGGTGTGGCGCGGGCGCTGGCCGCCGACCCGCCGGTGCTGCTGATGGACGAGCCGTTCAGCGCGGTCGACCCGGTGGTGCGGGAAGGGCTCCAGGACGAGCTGCTGCGGTTGCAGGCGGAACTGGACAAGACGATCGTGTTCGTGACGCACGACATCGACGAGGCGGTGCGCATCGGCGAGAAGGTCGCGGTGTTCCGGGAAGGCGGGATCCTGGCGCAGTACGCGCCGCCCGCCGAGCTGCTGGCGCGGCCCGCCGACGATTTCGTGGCCGCGTTCGTGGGCAAGGACCGGGGCTACCGGAGTCTGTCCTTTGTGGATGCAACTGGGGTCGAGGTGCTGCCGGCCAAGACGGTGCGTGACGCATCGTCGGCGGTGGCCGGCGAGTGGCAGCTCGTCGTGGATGCCGAGCAGCGGCCCCAGGGTTGGGTCGCGCCGGACGGTGTCGTGGTGCCCGGCGGATCGCTCTACGAGGTCGGCGGGGTGATCCGGGGCGCGCTGGACGCGGCGTTGTCGTCGCCTTCGGGATCGGGTGTGGTGGTGGATGCCGACCGGCGGTTCGTCGGCGTGGTCAAGGCGCACCAGGTGATCGACGTGATCGAGAGCCGTCGTGGGTGACATCGTCAAGTACCTGAGCGACGAGGGCACGCGCTCGGCGCTGTGGTCGATGCTGTTCGACCACATCTTCCTGTCGCTGCTGCCGCTGGTGATCTCGGTGGTGCTGGCGATCGTGCTGGGGCTGGTGTGCCACCGGTACCA
This sequence comes from uncultured Saccharothrix sp., assembly GCA_965995405.1. Classification (GTDB taxonomy): domain Bacteria; phylum Actinomycetota; class Actinomycetes; order Mycobacteriales; family Pseudonocardiaceae; genus Actinosynnema. Next base: position 6,453 of record CBHFOL010000002.1, on the reverse strand, counting down.
GCGGGTCAACGGGTTCCTCATCGGACTGTCCAATGTGGTCTACACGATCCCGTCGCTGGCGCTGTTCGCGATCATCCCGGCGGTGATCGGCACCCAGACGCTGAACCCGGCCAACGTGGTGATCGCGTTGACGATCTACACGACGGCGCTGCTGGTGCGGCCCGTGGTGGACTCGCTCAACGCGGTGCCCGCGCACGTGACGGCGGCGGCGACGGCGATGGGTTTCCGGCCGTGGCGGCGGTTCCTGACGGTGGAGCTGCCGTTGTCGGTGCCGGTGCTGGCGGCGGGCGTCCGGGTCGGGTCGGTGAGCAACATCAGCCTGGTCAGCGTGGGCGCGCTGATCGGCTCGGGCGGCCTGGGCACGCTGTTCACCGACGGGTTCCGGCAGCGGTACCTCGCGCCGATCATCATCGGGATCGTGCTGACGCTGGTGCTGGCATTGGTGGTGGACTTGGTGTTGGTGGCGTTGCGGGACTTCCTGACGCCGTGGGCCAGGGCGGGGCGGGCATGATCTTCGCGGACGCGTTCGCCTGGCTGGTCGACCCGGTGAACTGGACGGGGCCGACGTCCATCCCGGTGCGGCTCGGCGTGCACCTGCTGTACTGCCTGGCCGCGGTGCTGGGCGCGGCGCTGGTCGCGGTGCCGTTGGGGCTGTTCGTCGGGCACACCGGACGCGGCGGGGTGGTGCTGGTCGGCGGGAGCAACGCGCTGCGTGCGCTGCCGACCCTGGGGCTGGTGACGTTCCTGTACCTGGTCGTCGGCGGTGGCGAACTCGGTGTGCTGATCGCGCTGATCGTGCTGGCGGTGCCCCCGATCCTGGCCGGGACGTACGCCGGGATCCAGGACGTGGACCGCGGGGTCGTGGACGCCGCGCGCGGCATGGGGATGACCGGGACGCAGCGGCTGTGGCAGGTGGAGCTGCCGAACGCGCTGCCGTTGCTGGTGGGCGGGCTGCGCAACGCGACGCTCCAGGTGGCGGCGACCGCGTCCGTCGCGGCGTACGTCGGCATCGAGACGTTGGGGCGGCCGTTGCTGGACGGCCTGCGGGTGTTGGACTACGGGCAGTTCGTCGGCGGCGCGGTGCTGATCGCGCTGCTGGCCGTGCTGCTCGACATCGTGCTCGCACAGGCGGGGAAGTTGGTCATTCCACGCGGGTTGCGGGTGTCCTCGAAGGTCCGGCGTGCCGGATCGAGGGCGCAGAAGAGCGTTGCTGTGGACAATGAGGGAGGAACGTCGGCATGAAGCGCACGTTGGCCGTCATCGTCGCGGCTGCCGCGCTGGTCGTCTCCGCGTGTGGGTCCAAAGAGGACCTGAGCGGGGCCAGCGGGCAGGTCGCGTCGGGTGAGGTCGTGGTCGGTTCGGCCGACTTCACCGAGAACAAGATCCTGGCCGAGATCTACGCGGGGGCGCTGAAGACCTCCGGCGCGAAGGTGTCGGTGAAGTCCGGCATCGGGGCGCGCGAGCTGGTCGTGAAGGCGTTGCAGGACAAGTCGTTGGCCGTGGTGCCGGAGTACACCGGCAACCTGCTCAACTACTTCGACAAGACCAACGCCAAGACCACCGCCGACGAGGTGTACACGGCGCTGAAGTCCAAGACGCCGGCGGGCCTTGAGGTGCTGGCGAAGTCCTCGGCGGAGGACAAGGACGTCCTGGTGGTCACCAAGGCGACCGCCGACTCCGGCGTGAAGACCATCGCCGACCTGGGCGACGGGAAGTACGTCCTGGGTGCCGCCGGCGAGTGGGGGCAGCGCTGGAAGGACAAGGTCAAGGAGCTGTACGGGGTCACCTTCAAGGAGATCAAGACGACCGACGCCGGCGGTCCGGTGACGGTCGATGCCCTGAAGAACGGCACGGCGCAGGTGGCGAACCTGTACACGACCTCGGCGGACATCAAGGCCAACGGGTTCGTGGAGCTGGACGACCCGAAGAGCATGTACCCGGCGCAGAACATCGTGCCGCTGCTGCGGTCGGACGCGGTGAACGAGAAGGGCAAGGACGCGCTGAACAAGGTTTCGGCGGCGTTGACCACGGAGAAGCTGGCCGAGCTGGTCAAGCGGGTGGACCTCGACAAGGAGACCGCGGCCAACGTGGCGGCGGACTTCCTGAAGGGCGTCAAGCTCTAGGTCTTCGGTCCGTAACGGCCGTCGGCACCTCTCGGGGTGCCGGCGGCCGTTTCGTTTTCGGGCCGGTCGGGCCGGCTCTCGGGTGGTGGGGTGCCGCCGATGCGGTCGGTCAGGGCGTCGGCGGTCTTCCGGGTTTCCGACGCCAGGTCGGGCCAGGTCTCGCCGCACTCGGTCTCGCAGAGGTGGCGGAAGGTGATGGTGATGGCGGCCGTCGGGCGTTGACCGTGGTCGAAGACCGGTGCGGCGACCGAGGCGAAGCCCAGGGTCACGTAGCCGTCCTCCACGGCCCAGCCCCGGCGGCGTTCGGTGGTCAGCAGGCGGCGCAGCGACGGGAGGTTGGTGGGGCCTCGGCCCGTGCGGTCCACGAACGACGCCGTGGTGGGGAACAGGGCTCTCACCTGGGCGTTGGGCAGGTGGGCGAGCATCGCCCGGCCGGAGGCGGTCAGGTGGGACGGGAGGCGGACGCCCACGTCCGAGACGATGGTGGACGGGTGCCGCGGCTGTTCGCGGAGCAGGTAGAGGGCTTCCGCGCCGTGCAGCACGCCCAGGTGGGCCGTTCGGCCGAGGGTGTCCACCAGTTTGCGCAGCAGTGGCCTGGCCAGGCGTTCCAGCGGGTCGTGGCGCAGGTAGGCGGAACCCAGTTCGAACGCGGCCACCCCTAGGCCGTAGCGGCGTTCTTCGGGAAAGTGGGTGGCGAAGCCCGCATCGGTGAGTTCCGCCAGCAGGTGGTAGGTCGTCGATCTCGGCAGGTCCAGCTCACGGGCCACCGCCGCCGCGGAGAGCGGACCCGGGCGGCCGGCCAGCAGGCGCAGCACCGCCAGACCTCGGCGCAGTGCCGGCACGTCGCTGCTGGAGCCCACCGGTTCATTCTCAACAAAACGGGCCGGCCGCGCATTGGAGGGGTATGGCGACCAGCTTCGAGGACTTCGCGGCCGGCCAGGTCACGCCGCTGTTGCGGTACGCGACAGTGCTGACCGGCGACCCGCACCTCGCCCAGGACGTCGTCCAGGAGTGTCTTTTACGGGCACAGCAGCGGTGGGCGCGGATCGGGGGCCTGGACGCGCCTGCCGCGTACCTGAAGCGGATGGTCACCAACGAGTTCCTCTCGTGGCGACGGCGGTTCAAGGCTCACGTGCCGATCGGTGGGATCGACCCGACGGGGGGTGACCCCACCCGGCTGTACGACGAGCGCGACGCGATGCTGCGGCTGATCGCGAAGCTGCCGCGCAAGCAGAAGGCGGCGGTTGTGCTGCGGTACTACGAGGGGTTCGAGGATGCCGAGATCGCGGCGATCCTGGGGTGTTCGCAGGTGACCGTGCGCAGTCACATCTCGCGTGCGTTGTCCGTGCTGCGCGCGGGCTGCCTGGTGAAGGAGGCGCTGTGAACGGCATCGAGGGCGAGATCCGGGACGCGCTGCGCAGGCAGGCGGACCTGGCTCCGCAGCCGGGGCCGGTGCTGGCCGCACTGCACCGGTCCCGGACGGGGCATCGGCTCCGGCTGGGGCGGAAGGCGTCGTCGAAGGTGCTGGTGGCGATGTCCGCGGTGGTCGTGCTGGTGGTCGCGCTGGTGGTGGTCGCCCGTGCGGGCGCGGACGACCGGCTCGGCCTCGTCGGCGAGAACGTCCGGGTGTACTCGTCGGTGGGCTTCAGCCCGAGGTGGCTGCCGGAGGGGTTCCTCGAACTGCGGCGTGACCTGTCGGACGGTGTGCTGGTCGCCCGGGGCTGGCAGGTGGGCAGCGGGGTGGGTGTCCCGGTGATCACGCTCGCGGAACACTGGTCGAAGGCGGACCTGGCACCGTCGAGCTCGGGGGAGCGGACCACGGTGAACGGGGCGGCCGGGTACTTCGGCGACCGGAACCTGGTCTGGGCCGCCGGGGCGGACCGGTACCTGTCGGTGGAGGTGTGGAACGTCGCGGATCCGCGGGGTGTGTTGCGCCGGGTCGCCGAGTCGGTGCGGCCGGACGGGTCCATGTTCGAGTCTCCGGTGGGGTTGGCCGGGGCCGAGGCCACCGTCATCTCCGGGACGTCCCGGGACGACTGGACGGCCGAGGTGACCACGCCGGTCGACGGGGTCCGCTACCGGGCGCGGCTGTTCAGCGTGGACCGGGAGCCGGGGCCGGCCCGTCCGGTCCACGTCCTGGGGCGCATGGGGCGCTATCGGGAGGAGGACGCGGGGGTGCTGACGATCCCGCTCGCCGCCGGGCGGTACCTGTCGATCAGCGGCACCGGGAGCCGGGTCGCCTCGGCCGACGAGTTGACCAGGGTGGCCGGGCTGGTGCGGTTCTCGCCGTACCCGGACCTGTCCTGGCTCGGTCGCTGAGTCCCGCGTCGAGTCTGGGATGCCAGACGGTCTCCGGCGCTCCCGGGTCGTGCGGAGGCGGCCGGCGGGTTGTGATGTGCACATGCAGCAACCCGTGCAGCTGGGTCCGAAACACCTGACCCGCGAGGACGTCCACGCCGTCGCCCGGGGCGACGCGCCGGTGGAGATCACGGAGGCGGCGCGTGAGGCGGTCGTGACCGCCCGTGCCCACATCGAGCGCCTAGCCACGGCCGAACAGCCCACGTACGGCGTGTCCACGGGGTTCGGGGCGCTCGCGGTCCGGCACATCCCGCCGGACCGGCGGGCCGCGCTCCAGCAGTCGCTGGTCCGGTCGCACGCGGCCGGGGCCGGGCCGGAGGTGGAGCGGGAGGTCGTTCGCGCGCTGGTGCTCCTGCGGCTGAAGACGCTGGCCAGCGGGCACACGGGCGTCCGGTTGGCGACGGCCGAGGCGATGGCGGCCATGCTCAACGCGGGCATCACGCCGGTCGTCCACGAGTACGGCTCGCTGGGCTGCTCGGGCGACCTCGCGCCGCTGTCCGCCGCCGCGCTGGCGTTGACCGGTGAAGGGCAGGTGCGGGACGCCTCCGGTGCGCTGGTACCGGCACTGGACGCGTTGCGGCGGGCCGGCATCGAGCCGGTGCGGCTGGCCGAGAAGGAAGGGCTGGCGCTGATCAACGGCACCGACGGCATGCTGGGCATGCTGGTGTTGGCACTGGCCGATCTGCGGTACCTGCTGGACGTGGCCGACCTGACCGCCGCGATGAGCGTGGAGGCGCTGCTGGGCACCGACCGGGTGTTCGCGGCCGACCTGCACGCGTTGCGGCCCCACCCGGGCCAGGGTGCCAGTGCCCGGCGGATGGCCGAGCTGCTGGCCGGGTCCGAGATCATGGAAAGCCACCGCGGGCCGGACTGCACCCGCGTGCAGGACGCGTACTCGCTGCGCTGCTCGCCGCAGGTGCACGGGGCGGCGCGGGACACCGTCGCCTACGCCGAGACGGTGGCCGACCGGGAGCTGGCCTCGGCGATCGACAACCCCGTCGTGCTGGCGGACGGGCGGGTCGAGTCGAACGGCAACTTCCACGGCGCGCCGATCGCCTACGTGCTGGACTTCCTGGCCATCCCGGTCGCGGACGTGGCGAGCATCGCCGAGCGGCGCACCGACCGGATGCTGGACGTGAACCGGTCGCACGGCCTGCCGCCGTTCCTGGCCGACGACCCCGGCGTCGACTCCGGCCACATGATCGCCCAGTACACCCAGGCCGCCGTGGTCAGCGAGCTCAAGCGGCTGGCCGTGCCGGCGTCCGTCGACTCGATCCCGAGCAGCGCGATGCAGGAGGACCACGTCTCGATGGGCTGGTCCGCCGCACGCAAGCTGCGCAAGTCCGTGGACGGCCTGCGGACCGTGCTGGCCGTCGAATTCCTCACCGCCGCCCGCGCGCTGGACCTGCGTGCCCCCCTCAAGCCGGCGCCGGCCACCGCCGCGGCCGTGGCGAAGCTCCGGGAGACCGTCCAGGGTCCCGGGCCCGACCGCCACCTGGCCCCGGAGATCGCCGCCGCCGAAGACCTGATCCGAAGTGGAGCCCTCTGATGGTGCGAGCAGCCCGAGGCACCGACCTGACCGCCCGCAGCTGGCCGACCGAGGCCGCGTTGCGGATGTTCCACAACAACCTGGACCCGGACGTCGCCGAGCGCCCCGACGACCTGGTGGTCTACGGCGGCACCGGCAAGGCGGCGCGGGACTGGCCCAGCTTCCACGCCATCAGCCGGGAGCTGGCCGAGCTGAAGGACGACGAGACGCTGCTCGTGCAGTCCGGTCGGCCGGTGGGCGTGATGCGGACGCACGAGTGGGCGCCGCGCGTGCTGATCGCGAACTCCAACCTGGTGCCGGACTGGGCGAACTGGCCCGAGTTCCGCCGGTTGGAGGCGGCCGGGCTGACCATGTACGGGCAGATGACCGCCGGGTCGTGGATCTACATCGGCACCCAGGGCATCCTCCAGGGCACCTACGAGA
>CBHFOL010000001.1:0-93534 GCA_965995405.1 uncultured Saccharothrix sp. | reverse complement strand
GGTCCGTCGAAGGAACGCGACCAGGGCCGGCTGGTGAAGGCGATCGTCCGGGCGTCCGCCGCGCGCCGCCCGGCCACCCGCCGGCTCGGTGCGCCGGTCTGCCCGTACCCCGGTCTGAACGGGTTCGAGCGGGCCGACGCGGACATGTTCCACGGCCGCGACCACGTGGTGTCCGACCTGCTGGTGCGGCTGGCCGAACAGCTCGACGGCGGCGAGCCGGTGGTGGTCGTCGGCGCGTCCGGGTCCGGCAAGTCGTCGGTGCTGCGCGCCGGTCTGCTGCCCGCGCTGGCGGGTGAGGCGTCCGAGGACGAGTGGCCGCAGATCGTGCTGGCACCCGGCCCGGACCCGGTGGGCGGGCTGGCCGCCGCGATGGCCGCCCGCTCCACGGTCGGCGCGCTGGAGTGGGCGCGGGTGATCCGCGAGACGCCGACCCGGTTCGGCGAGCTGTGCGCGCGGAGCGTCGGCGGTGCCACGACCCGGCCGGTGATCCTGGTCGACCAGTTCGAGGAGCTGTTCACCTACGGCGCGACCGAGTCGGACCGGATCGCCTACGCCACCGCGCTCACGTCGGCGAGCCCGGCGATCGTGGTGCTGGCGGTGCGCGCCGACCTGGTGGACCGGTGCATCGAGCTGGCCCCGCTGCGGCCCGCGCTGACCGCGCCCGTGCTGCTCGGCCCGATGGACGCCACCGAGCTGCGGCAGGCGATCGTCACCCCGGCCCGGGACGCGGGCCTGGAGATCGAGCCCGGCCTGCCGGAACGGCTGATCGCCGACCTGGGCGTGCGCGGCGAGATCGGCTACGACCCGGGCGCGCTGCCCCGGCTCGCGCACGCCCTGCGCGAGACCTGGAACCACCGCGAGGGCAACGTGCTGACGCTCGCCGCGTACCGGCGGGTCGGCGGTATCGACGGCGCGGTGTCGCGCACCGCCGACGAGATCCACGACCGGCTCGACCCGTTGGGCCGCCAGTACCTGCGGGACACGATGCTCCGCATGGTGACCGTCTTCGACGACGGCACCGCCGTGCGCCGGCGGGTGGACCCGCGCGAGCTGCCCGCGCCCGTCATCGTGGACTACCTGATCACCGCCCGGCTGGTCACCGTGGACGGCACCGGAGCGCGGCTCAGCCACGAGGCGCTGCTCACCGCGTGGCCCCGGCTGCGCGGCTGGATCGACGAGGACCGGGCGGGGTTGATCCAGCACCGCCGGTTCACCGACGCGGTGCGGGTGTGGGCCGAGTCCGGGCAGCACGGCGACGACCTGTACCGGGGCGTGCGGCTGGCGTCGCTGGTGTCGTGGCTGGAGATGGCCCGCGACCGGGTCCGGTTGCAGCCCGTCGAGCAGGAGTTCCTGGTCCGGTCCAACTCCGCCGAGCAGGCGGGTCAGGTCGCGGCGCGCAAGCGGACGCGGCGGCTGCGGGTGCTGGTCGCCGCGCTGAGCGTGCTGCTGCTGGTCGCGTCCGGCGCGGTCGTGGTGGCCACGAAGCTGCAACAGGACGCGGCCGACGCGCGGGACCGGGCGGACGCGTCCCTCCAGCTCAGCCTGTCCCGCCAGCTGGCCGCCGAGGCGGCGCAGGCGCGCGGCGTCGACCCGCGGCGCAGCGCGCTGACCGCGCTCGGCTCGTGGCTGGCGGGTGACACCGTGGAGAGCCGCAGCGCGATCCTGTCCGGCCTGTCCGACAGCTACCGGGGGCGGATGACCGGGCACGAGGGCGTCGTCTCGTCCATCGCGATGAGCCACGACGGCAACATCGCGGCGACCGGCGGCATGGACGGCACGCTGCGCCTGTGGGACCTGCCCGCACGCCGTCAGTTGGCCGTCCTGGACGAGGATTCCGGAGCCTGGTACCGCACGCTGTCGATGTCCGCCGACGGCAAGCTGCTGGCCGTCGCGAACCCGAACAAGCACACCGTGACGCTGTGGGACGTCGCCGAGCGGAAGGTGGTCAAGCAGGTCAACGGCGTCGCCATCGACACCGTGCTCTCCGCGGACGGCAAGACCATGGCCGCGTTGACGGACCGGGGTGTCGTCGTGTGGGACACCAAGACGTGGGCCGAGCTGGGCGCGTTCGTGGCGAAACCGTCGATCTTCATGGCGATGAGCCCGGACACCAAGCTCATCGCGACCACCGACGAGACCCAGGTGCAGGTGCACCGGGTCTCCGACGGCGCGCTGGTCGCCACGCTCGTCGGGCACACCGGGAACGTGTCCTCGATGGCGTTCAACCCGGCCGGCACGATGGTGGCCACCGCGTCGATGGACGGCTCGGTCCGGCTGTGGGACACCGCGCAGTGGACCTCGGTCCGGACGATGACCAACTCCGAGGGCGGGTTCAGCTCGGTCGTCTTCAGCCCGACCGGTTCCGTGGTGGTCGGCAGTGGCATCGGCACCAGCGTGTACGTGTGGGACCCGACCAACGGCGCGAACCTGGCCCGGCTCGCGACCCGTTCGGTGACCACGTACAGCGTGGCGCTGACCGGTGACGGGCACACCCTGGTCGGCGCGGACTCGGCGGGCGAGGTGAGCGTGTGGTCGCTGCTGCGGGTCACCCTGGGCAGCCGGACCAACGCGATGATCGGCACCGCGTTCCAGCCCAAGAGCGACCTGGTGGCGTCCGTGGACGGCGGCGGGATGCTCGAACTGTGGGACACCGCGAAGGGCGACCTGGTGAAGCGGGTGCCCGCGCACAAGGGCATCGCGTACGACGTGGCGTTCCGGCCGGATGGCTCGGAACTCGTCACCGTCGGCGAGGACGGCGTGGTCGTGCTGTGGAAACCCGACGGGACCGAACTGCGCCGGTTCAGCCGGCCCGGCACGGTGTTCACCGCCGTCCGGTTCAGCCCGGACGGCAAGACCATCGCGGTCGGCGGGCGTGCCCCGGTCACCTCGAACGAGGACCGGGACGAGCTGCTGCTGCTCGACGCGGGCAACCTGGCCGAGACGCCGACCCGCCGGCCCACCCGCACCGAGCCGCGCAACGCGCAGGGCGGCGCGGAATCCAACTACCCCAACGGGATCGCGTTCAGCCCGGACGGCAGGACGCTGGCCATCACGCTGTCCGCCGGCAAGGTCGGGCTGTGGAACCTGGTGGACACCGGCGGTGAGCTGACCATCCTGCCCGGACACGACGGCATCGCGATCGACGCCGAGTTCAGCCCGGACGGCGCGACCCTCGCCACCGCCGGCTCCGACCGCGTGGTGCGGCTGTGGCGGGTGCGGGACGGGCAGCAGGTCGGCGTCCTCACCGGCAGCGACTCCACCGTGCGCCGGATCAGCTTCAGCCCGGATGGGAAGATGCTCGCGGGTGCGAGCCAGGACACCGTGCTGCGGCTGTGGGACGTGCCCAACCAGCGCCCGCTGGCCCGGCTCGACCGGCACGAGGACCAGTTGAACGATGTGGCGTTCGACTCCACCGGCACCAGGGTGGCGAGTGTCGGCGCGGAGGGCGTCACCCGGATCTGGGACCTGGACCCGGCCCACGGCGTGACCATGATCTGCGGCGTCCTGGACAAGGACTCGATCGGCGACGAGTGGCAGGCGCTCGGCCCGGATCGCGGTGCCGTGCCGTCCTGCCCGAAGTAGAGGCCCGAAGTAGAGGAGAGTGCGATGCCGAGGGTGGTGGTGCGCGGGTCCGGGATGGCCTCGGTGGTGCTGGGGCCGGGTGAGTCGCTGCTGTTCGGCCGCGCACCGCACGCGGCGGCGCGGACCGGTCCGGGACGGGTCGCGCTGACCCTGCCGGACTGCGCGCCGCACGTGTCCCGGCTGGTCGGTGAGCTGGTGGTGGGGCCGGACACGGTGACGCTGCACTGGCTCGGCGCGGGCGAGGCCCAGCTGTCCAGCCTGTTCGACGCGCCCGGCGGCGCGCGCCGGGTGATCCTGGCCCGGTCCATGTCGGCGCTGCTGGACCGGGGCGAGAACCAGCTCGTGGTGCTGCTGGGCAGGCAGGGCGCGACCGGGTTCACCGACCTGATGGTGAACATCGACGTCGAGGCCGCGCCCGCGTTGACGTCGGACCCGCCGTCCGGACAGGACACCGAGAAGGGGCCGGGCCTGGTGCGCGGTGGCCGGGACTGGTTCGTGGCGCTCGCGCTGTGCGAGCCGTGGCTGGCGGGCAACGACGACTACCCGCGTCCGCCGTCCAACAAGGAGATCTACGAGCGGGTGCGGGACTGGCACGGCTACACGTGGAACCTGCAACGGCCGCAACGGGTGGACGACGCGATCCGGGCCATCTCGGCGATCGCGTTCGGCGTGTCCGACGACCCGTTCCTCGCGCCGCACGTGGGGCGGTTGCAGAACATCCGGTTCGCGGTCGCCCGGCGGGCCGCCGAGACGCGGCTGGTCACGTCGGCGGACCTGACGGAGGTGGAACGGGCCGCCCGGAACAGGAAAGTTCCACCCCCGCCGGGCTCGCCCGACGTACCCCACGGACAGTAGTTTTCTCACTACCGAGGAAACCGTTGCGGCGCTTGGCCATCCGGGTCGAGCGCGGGTTTCCGGTGTCGTGAAAGGACTTCTCCCGTGTCCCAGCGCTCCCCGTTCGACCCGCCCGTGCCCGCAGCCCCGAAGAAGCGGGGTGCGGGCGTGATCGTGTTACTGGTCCTGTTGACGTTCTCGAACCTCGGCGGTCTGCTGCTCGGCGTGCTCGGGTGGGCGGACGAGGCCTCTCACGGGCGGGAGTGGGACGACGCCCCGCTACGGGCGGCGGTCTTCGTCACCCTGGTCAGCGCGATCGCCGTCGTCGGCCTGGTCGGGGCCTGGATGACCCGCAAGTGGGGTCCCCGGCTGTACGTGGCCACGGCGGGGCTCGGTCTGGTCCTCGGCCTGGTGAGCGGGGGTTTCTCGCCGCTCAGTCTGGTCGGTATCGCGCTGGCGGTCGGGTTGTGGATCCACGCCGAGAACAGCTGGTAGTGCCGAGAGGTCCGGGGCCGAGGTGGACACCGTGGGTCCGTCCTCGGTCGCCGGGATCGGCGTGTGTCGGGTGGCGGTGGGATGCGGGTCGGACGGCACAGGTGCCACCGGCCCGCCCTGCTGTGCCAAGCCCTGCTGTGCCAAGCCTTGTGGCCCGATGGGCTGCTGGACGGTGGGCGGGATCGGTGCGGGGACGGGGAATCCGGCTTGCGGCGTGGCGGTCGGTGCGGTTTGCGGCACGGGGTTCACCTGCGGGGTCGCGGAAGGACCGGCCCACGGCGATACCGGGTATCCACCGGAAGGTGTGGCCGTGCCGTATCCACCGGCAGGATTGGCCGGAGCAGCCGCATACCCACCGCCGGAGTTTGCCGGAGCAGCCGGATACCCGCCGGCAGGGGTGGCCGGCGTGGCGGTGTACCCGCCGGGCGGTGTGGCAGTCGGGTATCCGCCGGCCGCGTACCCGCCGGGCGGTGTGGCAGTCGGTGCGTACCCGCCCGGTGGCGTCGCCGGGTAGCCGCCCGGAGGCGTTGCGGTGGCGGGGAATCCGGTCGGCGCGGGGGAGCCGCCGGCCAGGGCCGCGAGGCGCTTGCGCCGCGTCACGAGGACGGCCGTGCCCGCGGTGGCGGTGGCCACGGCGAGGCAACCGCACACGATCGCGAAGATCACCAGCAGCGTCGTCGGTGTGCTGCCCGCGACACCGCCCTTGCCCACCGCGAGCTTCCGGTACTCGGTCGCCTGCTGGTGGCCCGGCGAACCCGCCAACGCCGCGTCGAAGTACTCCACCGCCCCGTTGAAATCGCCCTCGAAGTAGCGGTCCAGACCGGTGCGGTAGTCCTTGTCGTGCTGGCCCACACCGACCTGGATCTGTTTGCCCTTCAGGATCTCGGTGAGCGTCTGCGCGGAGGCGGCGAAGTTGAACGACTGCGTCTCGCCCGGCGAGCCCTGGCTGACCAGGCCGACCACGCCGCCCTGCATGTCCACCACCGGCCCGCCGCTCATGCCGTGCGTGGCGGCGGCGCTGAACTCGTAGAACGGCCGCCCGCCCTGGGTGCGGCGGGCCGAGATCTGGCCGTTCTTGTTGCTCGGCTCCAGGCTCGGGTCGACCGTGGTGCTGGTCGAACCCGGGTAGCCGATGGCCAGGATCGGCGTGCCGACCGGGGTCTGCTCGGTCCGGATCTCCAGCGCCGGCAGGTGTTCGCGCGGCACCTTCAGCACCGCCACGTCACCGTCCTCCGGCGCGACCAGGTCGACCACCGTCGCGGGCGCGATGTCGCGGGCCGGTTCGGTGTCGCCCGCCTCCGTCCGCTCCACCTGGATCAGCCGGTCGACCGGGCTGTCCGGGTTCTGGCCCTCGGCGAGGCCGTGCTCGGCGAAGTCCTTGCGCGCCTTCGCGGCGTCCCGCACCCGGCCGGTCTTGCCCAGGTCCGCGATGGCCGCCTCGAACAGCGCGCCGCCACCGCCCAGCGGTCCGGTGTGGACGCAGTGGCTGGCGGTCGCCACGTACCCGTCGGGGCTGACGACCACGCCGCTGCACGAGGTCTTCACCTCGTAGCCGGCAGTGCCGCCGAACACCTCGCCGGTCCGCTTGTCGCGCACCCAGCCGTGCCAGGTGACCGAGATGTGCACGACGCCCGGCCGGGCCACGGCGGCCGCGAGCTCCTCCGGGCTGGACGGCTGGGCGGCGGCGGGCAGTGGCGTCAGCGCGAGCAGCGCGACCGTGCCGAGCAGGGCCCTCACGCGTGCCATCAGCCGTACACCCCGCTTCCGTCGGTGCGCACCCAGTGCGACTGGTAGCCCGAGGAGTTCGACTCCACGGCCTGGTTGCCCTGGCACGTGTAGTCGTCCACCTCGTTGAGGTCGGGTTTCGCCTCCAGCGGCTGGGAGCCGATCTCGCCGCGCTGGTCGTAGGAGGTGAACACCAGGGTGGTCGAGGTGCGCGCGAGGTAGGTGATCTGCTTGTCGGTCGCCTTCCAGGTGAACTCGATCGTGCCGTTGGCGACGAGGCGTATCTCGTTGCCCTGGTGGCTGCCGGTGTGCACCACGTTCTCCTGGCGCTCGGTGCCCGTGCCGTCCGGCCGGAACTCGTACCGCCGTCCGCTGGTGGTCATCAGGATCGGGTCGGCGTCGCTGTAGAACTTGACCATCGCCCTTTCCTCGACCGAACGCCACGAGCCGACCAGGCACATCGGGAGGCCGGCCGCACGGCTGGACGAGGTGCGCGGAGTCGGCGACGACCGGTCGCCGGACTCCACGGTGGCACGACTGGGACCGGCCTTGGCGACGGCCACGGCGGTCAGCACGGCACCCGCCACGACCGCGGTCGCGGCGACCGCGAACAGCGTGACGACGGCGGATCTGGCCGGTGGACGGGGCGAATCACTCACGGTCCCATGGTATTGATCACAGTGGTCGATCCGGTGCGGAATGGTGCGGAAGTTTCCGTCCCGTTGCCGTAGGGGCGGGGCGTTCCGGTGGTCGGGTGGTGCACCCGGCGCAGCGCGGTTCGACATCCGGGCGCAATCTCCCTCCGGAGAGGGATGCGCTTCGCTCAACCGAATGCCCCGAGTTCGAGCGCCGCCAACCGTTCCGGGTCGGCGATCACCTCGAACCGGGCCACCCGGTCGTCGGCCACCTCGATGGCGAGCACCAGCACGAGCCGCCCGTGCGGCGCGATGACCACGCCCACGTTCCCGTTGACGAGCGCCGCCTCGCCGTACCGCGCCTTGGTGCCCAGGACGACGGTCTCCTCGGCCACGGCCCGTGCCCCGCGCGCCACGAGCGGCGTGCCCGGCGGCAGCATCGAGGCGTCGGCGACCCGGACGACGTCCGGCGCGAGCACGGCCAGCAGCCGGTCCAGGTTTCCGCTGCGTGCGGCGGCCAGGAACGCCTCCACGACGTGCCGGTGCCGGGTGACCTCGGCGTCCGGCAGCGCGGGCGTGCCCCGCACCTTCGACCGGGCCCGGCTGGCGAGCTTCTTCGTGGTGACGGCGGTCCGGTCGACGATCGGCGCGATCCGGTCGAACGGCACGGCGAAGAGGTCGTGCAGGACGAACGCCACCCGTTCGGCGGGCGCGAGGGTGTCGAGCACCACCAGCAGCGCGCGCCCCACCGACTCGGCGAGCAACGCCTCCTGCTCGGGATCGGTGTCGGCGGCCCGTTCCGGCACCTGCCCGACCGGTTCCTCCGGGCGGGCCTTGCGGGCGCGCAGCATGTCCAGGCACACCCGGGACAGGACGGTGCGCAGCCACGCGGGCAGGTTGTCCAGCCCGGCGGAGTCCACCCGGCTCAGCCGCAGCCAGGTCTCCTGCACCGCGTCCTCGGCCTCACCCGACGACCCGAGCATCCGGTAGGCGATGGCGCGCAGCCGTCCGCGATGGGCCTCGAAGCGCTCGGCCAGTTCGTCCATGGGTCACCTTTTCGTGTCGCGCCGCGTCACCCCGGATGACGATCCCGAGCCGAGTGAAGTGACAGGAGAAGTCGTCCGATGACCGATATCACAACCACCCAGCCCCTGCTGACCCCGCTGGACCTGGGTGACCTGCGGCTACCCAATCGGGTGGTGATGGCCCCGATCACGAGGGCGCGCGCGGCGAACGCCGAACTGACGCCGACCGCGATGCACGTGGCGTACTACGCCCAGCGGGCCAGTGCCGGCCTGATCGTCACCGAGGGCACGTGGGTGGGGGAGGACGCCGTCACCTTCCCCAAGGTGCCCGGCATCTACCGCAAGGAGCAGGTGGTCGCCTGGCGGCGGGTCACGGAGGTCGTGCACGCCCTGGGCGGCCGGATCGTCCTGCAACTCTGGCACGGTGCCGAGACGGCCCCCGCCGACCTGTCCACAACGGACGTCAAGGCGGTGATCGGCGCTTTCGCCACGGCCTCCGCGAACGCCCGCAAGGCGGGGTTCGACGGGGTGGAGGTGCACGCGGTGGGCCAGTTCCTGCTGCCACGCTTCCTCAACCCGTGCCTGAACACGCGAACCGACGGCTACCGGGGCGGAAACCTCCTGTCCGAGGTGGTCGAGGCGGCGACCGAGTCCTGGGACGGCCGCCGGGTAGGCGTCCGGCTGTCCCCGTACTGGTCCACGACGGAGGGCTTCGTCCCGGACGACGAAACCCTGGCGGCGTACGACGAGCACGTGACCGGCCTGAACAACCACCCACTGGCATACCTGCATCTTCGCGGCGAGGACAGCGGCCCGACCCCCGACGCGTTCGCCCGTTACCGGAAGCAGTTCAACGGGCCGCTGATCGCGAACATGGGCTTCGACCAGTCATCGGCGAATACGTTCATCGAAACCGGAGGCGTCGACGCGGTCTCGTTCGCCACCCACTACATCGCCAACCCCGACCTCGTGACCCGGTTCGCCCTGGGCCGCGACCTCGCCGCAGGTGACCCGAACACCTACTACCAGGGCGGCGCGGAGGGCTACATCGACTACCCGGAGAGCCGCTGAACAGGTTCTGAAAGCGAATTCTGTCCTATTCGAGGTGCTCCGGGACGCTTTTCGGGCGTCCCGGAGCGGTCGGGGGGTCGATCAGCCCGTCTGGAGCGTCTTCATTTCGTTGATCTCGGCCTGTTGGGCGTCGATGATCTGTTCCGCCAGTTTCTTGGCGTTCGGGTTCGTGCCCAGGTCGAGTTCGGTCTTGGACATGTCGATCGCGCCCTCGTGGTGTTTGATCATCAGGTCCAGGAACAGCTGGTCGAAGGCGGCGTCCTTGGCCTGCTTGAGGTCGTCCAGGCCGGCCATGTCGGAACCGTGGTCCATGCCGTGCGGTTGGACGCCCCAGTCGCGGAGCCAGCCGGTCATGGTCTTGATCTCCGGGTCCTGGGCCTTTTCGATGCGGGCCGCCAGGTCGAGCACCTTCGGATTGGACGTGCGGCCCGGGGCCAGTTTCGCCATGTCCAACGCGCCCTCGTGGTGGGGAATCATCCCTTGTACGAAGACGATGTCGGCGTCGTTGCGGTCGGCGGCGGCGCTGGTCGTGGCGCCCATGTCGTGGCTCGTGGTGGTTCCGCCGCAACCGGCGAGCGCGAGTGTGGAGGTCAGGAGGGCAAGCGCCATCCTGACCAGGTTCGTCCTGGTCATTGCGTCCTCTGTGGTCTGGGTCCGAAAACGGTTGGGTGGCAACGCGTCGGCGTCCGTTGTGGACGTCACGCGCCGCCGGTCACAGCCGCAGGACGCAGAGGGAGGCCAATGTCGGAGGTCTCGGTGGGGGAGCGCGCGGTTCGGTCGGGCGTGCCACGGCCGGAGCGGGCAGCCGCGCGGCGACCATCGCGTGCAAGGCGAACAGGATCAGGGCCAGGCCGAGCGCCGCCGACAGGATGGCCAGGCACAGGTGCAGCATGTCGTGCTGCCCGTCCTGCTGCGGCGCGTGTTCGCCGGAAACGCCGTGGTCGCAGCATTCCGCGACGACGGCCTCGTGCACGGCGGGCTGTGTGCTCAGGTGGTGCATCCCCACCACGGCCAGTGCCAGCGCCCACACCAAAGCCCACCGGAGGGCCTGTCTGCGGATGTGGGCGGACACGGCAACACCATACCGTTGGGGGGTACCGCGCTCAACGCAGCGTCGGGACCTCGCCGTTCGCCACCCGGACGACCTCCACGCCGCGCAACCCGTGCCGCCACGGCGACACCAGCTCCGCCAGCACGGCAGCGGACACCGGGTTCCGGCCGAGGCCGATCGCGTACCGGACCTCGGGTCCGTGCCCGATCGGGCGGGGCCAGGCGTGGACGTCGAGGCTTCCCGCCGTCTCCAACGCGGTGAGCAACGCCCGCATCCGGCCCCGCACCGGACCGACCGACGCCTGTGGCACTGTCACCACGGCCCACGCGGCGTGCGCGCGGTGCGCGTCCGGCGGCGCGGTGAGCCCGTCGCCACCTGCTTCCACGATCTCCCAGGCCCGGTAAAGCTCGGCCGTCAGGAGATCCCGGAATCCCGGGCCGACCTGCTCGGTGCACGACCGCACCGGGGCGGTGGGCGTCATGATCGTCACGGGTGCGCCGGTCCGCGCCGGCGCGGTCGTCAGGGCGATCGGGTCCCGCCAGTCCCACGCGGCCCAGGTCGCGAAGAAGCCGGCGAGCAACGGCCCGTCCGACTCGGTCACGGTCCGCGCCGCGAGCACCGACCAGCCCAGACCCGGCACGCCGCCGAACGGCGCGGAATCCAGGCCGCGCGCCCGCGCCCACGCCTTCACGTTCCGGGCCAGCCGGGAGAAGTCCTCGAACCGGTCACCGACAGCCGCCCGCACGGCCTCGGCGTCGCTCACCGAGCTCAACGCCAACTCGTCGGTCGCCACGGTGAGATCCACTTCCAGCCCGTCGACCGCCAACCGCAGGCCCGGAGACCGTGCGCCGATCACCGGGCGCACGGTCGCCTCGGGCAACACCTCGGCCACCCGCTCCGCCACGGCCGTCGAATCGGAGCGGACCGCCACCAGGTCCAGGTCGGCGTCCGGCAGCGCACATCCCATCCGCCGCGACCCGACGACGTGCACCTCGCCCAACGCTTTGACCAGCGTGTCCGCGACCCGCGTCGCGACCGCGTCCAGCACCGGCCCAGGCGGGGCCGTGGACTCCTCGAACCACCGCACCTCACCGGTACCCAGGTCCACCGACGCCCGAGGCACCATCGGGCCGTCGCCACGGCGGGACAGCACCACGACCTCACCCACCCGATCCGGCCACGCGGCGATGCCGGCCGCGGCGGCCCGGGACGAACCGACCGTCAGGTGCGGGGTGAAGCCGTCCGGTCGACCGCACGCCGGGAACCGCCGGCGCACCGCCTCGTGCAGGGCCTGCCACCCGTCCGCCACCGGATCGAGCCACACCACGTCGTTCCCGAAGTCCCGCACCCCGTCCACCCGCACCGGGAACGGCGGCACGTCGGCCACCGCCTCAGCCAGCAGCGGCACGGCCCGGTCGAAGTCGGACTCCGGCACGAACCCGAACAGCACCGTCACGTGCGCCGGCCACCGCCCCGCACGCCGATCGTGCTCGCGCCGCACCCGCTCGACATCGTCCCGACGCTCCGGCAGCCACACCACCGCCGTCCGGGGCGTCGGCGGCACGTCGAGCACCCCGGCGGTCGTCGGGGCAGGCTCCAGCCGGGCCAGCACCCCGAAATGATCGGACGCGTACCAGCCGTCGACCGGCCGGTCACCCACCAGCACGGCCTCCGCACACCGCAGTCGGCCGCGCACGAACACCCGGTCCAGCCGGGACACCCGCCCGGTCAGCGACGAGATCGCCGCCAGCGGGTTGACCCCGGGGTCGAACGTGGGCGGCTCGTCGTCCCGCGCCTCCAGCCACGCGTCCCGCATCCCGAGCGCGGCGGCCGGCCGTCGTCCGCCGTCGTTGAAGTCGCCGACCAGCACCACATCGCACTCCACGCCGGCCAGCGCCTCGGCGACCCGGTCGAGCTGGGCCCGCCGCTTCGACGGGCCGTTCGCGGTGTGGTCGCTGGTCAGGTGGGTGGCGGCGACCACCAGCGGACCGGACGCCGTCGCCACCACGACCGCCGTGACCGCTTTGTGCGCGCTCAACTCCAACCGCCCGGACTCCAGCACCGGCAGTCGGCTCAGCACCACGAGCCCGGTGCGGTCCACGTCCGGCGCGGTCGGGTCGACGTCCAGCGTGTAGCCGTCCCGCACCCACGGCTCGGCCAGCAGCACGGCCAGCAGATCCGGCTGGACCTCCTGGAGCGCGATCACGTCCGCGTCCGCCGCCGCCAGCTCGGCCAACAGCAGCGGACGGCGGCGCGGCGTGTCGATGAGGTCGCGGTCGTAGCGGTCCCACAGCACGTTCCACGTCAGCACCCGCACCGCGTCGACCGGCACGCCACGCGGCTCGGCGGGCACCCACCCGTCGTCCCACGCGTGCGGGGTACTCGCGGTGAACGCGGGCGAGCGCAGCCGGCGCGGCGCACGCAGCCGGCCCGCCGCCGACTCGCCGACCCGGTCCACCCCGGTCTCCCGGTCCCACACCACCTCGCCGTCCGCCTCCACGAACAGCACCCGGTGCCACGGCACGTCCCCGCCGGGCGTGAACGCGGGCAGCGCGATCCGCTTCGGCCGGGCACCCCGCTGCTGCACGCCGAACACGAACCGCGCCGGATCCAGCCGGGGATCCCAGCGGACCTGGTGGTAGACCTGCTCACTGGTGCGCATCGCCGGGCTCCTCGTCGTCCACGGTGCCGGCCGCGCCGACGTACCACGTGCGGTGCGCCTGCCACGGGTACGGCGGGCTGAACCGCCACGCCTGCGCCTCCAGCACCGCCGCCGGCACCGGGTGCGCCCGCGACCCGTTGCGCCGCGCCGCCTCCTGCTCACCGACCAGCACCACCGCGTCCGTGACCAGCGCGTCGTGCCGCCGGGCCACCGCGTCCACGGTCGACCGCTGGTGGTCGGTGAGCGTCGTCGCGTCCCACACCACCAGCGGGTGGTCGCGCAGCGTCGCGTCGAGCCGGTCCAGGCCGGCCCGCAGCACCTGGTCGTTCCGTCGCTGGTCGGACCGGTCGCCGGCTTCCTCGCGCAGATCGTCCAACGACACCCGCACCCCGGGCAGGCCGGCGGCGAACGTCGACTTTCCGCTGCCCGAGACGCCCACCATCCGGACCAGGGTCGGGAACCCGCCCGACCGCCACCGCCAGGTCGCGGCGACCGCCTCGGGCATATCCAGCACGCGCCCGGCCCGGATGCTCGCGTCCCGCGCCTCCGCGAAACACCGGGCGTCGAGACCGGCGCGCAGCGGACCCCACGAACCCAGGTCCTCGGCGTGCAGCGCGGACCAGGCGACGTGGTCCCGTTCCAGGCGCGCGGCCTCGGGCAGCACGGCGTCGGACACCGCGTGCAGGACACCCAGGTCGACGGCGGTCGACATCCGCAGTAGGCCCGAACGTCGGTGTTCATCCGGGAACGGGCGGTGCGGCAGCCGGTGCAGCCCCACCAGGTCGCCGACCCGACGTGCCAACCCGACCCCGACCGGCTCGGCCAGCCGCGACATCACCCGGCCGCGTCGGACATCGTGCAGGGCAGCCGCCAGAACGCCGGCCAACCGGGTGTCACCCGTCCCGACCTGCGCGGCGGCGACCGTCTCGGCCGGACCGACATCGCCTTCGACGCAGACCGCCTTGAGCAGCGCGGCCACGTCGAACGACGCGCCCGACCGCACGTCCCACAGCACCGCCGCCGGACCTAGGCCGTTCGGCACGACCGGCGCGGACATCCAGTGCGTGTCGGTCCGCACGTGGTGCGCGCGGACCCACTTCGCGAGCCGCCGCCCGAACTCGGCGCGCCCGAACCCGGCTACGGTCCGCACCACGAAACCCTCCTGCCGGTCGGTGTCGACCCGCAGCCGCCGCAGCGCCCGTTCGTCGAACACCCCGCGCCACAGCACCGGGGGAGCGGGCACGCCCACGTCCCGCAGGAACCGGACGGAACGGTCCCAGTCCAGGCAGTCGTCGCCGGCCCAGACGGAGAAGCCGTAGAACCAGCCAGCCAGGTCCTCGTAGGGGATCGAGTGGCGGGCGTAGACGTTCTCGCCGCAGATCCGCCAACCGGCGGGCAGCCGCGACCCGATCCGACCCTGGAGCGCCTTCACCCAGGAGCGGGACGGGTGGTGGGCCGAGTCCAGGGACCGGGCGTGCAGGCCGTCGCCGTAGAGGGTGGTGTTCTCGCCGTCCAGCTTCTCGGTCACCACGACCTCGTGGCCGCGCAACCCGTCCAGATCGACCACCCGCACGTCGTCGGCGGTCGCGCCGGGCGACCACGGGAGGTGCGGCGTGCGCGGGTACGGCGTGCGCATGACCCCTCCGATGTCCGATTTCCGGGTGAACGATAGAGACCGCGACCGACGTCATCGACCGGATTTCGCGGGCGGTCGATACGATTGCCGGCCGACGTGGTCGACGGAGAACGGAGAGAGGGCGAGCGTGGAAACGCTGGAGTTCCAGTCAGAGGCTCGTCAGCTGCTGAAGCTGATGATCCACTCGATCTACTCGAACAAGGACACGTTCCTGCGCGAGCTGGTGTCCAACGCGTCCGACGCGCTGGACAAGCTGCGGCTGGAGACGTTCCGGGACAAGGACCTGACCGCCGACACGTCGGACCTGCACGTCGCCATCGACGTGGACCGCGAGCAGCGGACGCTCACCGTGCGGGACAACGGGATCGGCATGACCCACGACGACGTGGTCGCGCTGATCGGCACCATCGCCAAATCCGGCACCGCCGAGTTCCTGGAGAAGCTGAAGGACGCCAAGGACTCGGCCGCGTCCCAGGACCTCATCGGCCAGTTCGGCATCGGGTTCTACTCGACGTTCATGGTGGCGGACAAGGTCACGCTGCTGACGAAGCACCCCAGGTCCGCGCAGGGTGTGCGGTGGGAGTCGGACGGCGAGGGCACCTACACGATCGAGGACGTCGACGACGCGCCGCAGGGCACGTCGGTGACCCTGCACCTCAAGCCCGCCGACGCCGAGGACCACCTCGCGGACTACACCTCCGCCGCG
The DNA here is from genome assembly GCA_965995405.1 of uncultured Saccharothrix sp. Taxonomy (GTDB): domain Bacteria; phylum Actinomycetota; class Actinomycetes; order Mycobacteriales; family Pseudonocardiaceae; genus Actinosynnema. The sequence goes on along the minus strand of CBHFOL010000001.1, from coordinate 78,112 downwards.
AAGATCACCGAGATCGTCAAGCGGTACGCGGACTTCATCACCTGGCCGATCCGCCTCGCCGGTGAGGACGGCGCGGAGCCCACGGTGGTCAACTCGCGCAAGGCGCTGTGGGCACGGCCCGCGAGCGAGGTCGGCGAGGAGGAATACGCCGAGTTCTACCGGCACGTCAGCCACGACTGGAACCAGCCGCTGGAAACCATCCGGATGCAGGCGGAGGGCACGTTCGAGTACCAGGCGCTGCTGTTCATCCCGTCGCAGGCCCCGCTGGACCTGTTCATGCGGGAGCGCAAGCGCGGGGTGCAGCTCTACGTCAAGCGCGTCTTCATCATGGAGGACTGCGAAGAGCTGATGCCGGAGTACCTGCGGTTCGTCAAGGGTGTGGTGGACGCCCAGGACCTGTCGCTGAACGTGTCCCGGGAGATCCTCCAACAGGACCGCCAGATCCAGCTCATGCGCCGCCGGCTGGTGAAGAAGGTGCTGAGCTCGGTCAAGACGATGATGGCCGACAAGCCCGAGTCGTACTCGACGTTCTGGCGGGAGTTCGGCGCGGCGGTGAAGGAGGGGCTGCTGAGCGACACGGAGAACCGTGCCGCCATCCTCGACATCGCCTCGTTCGACTCCACGCACGACGCCGAGCAGCGGACGACGCTCGCGGACTACGTGTCGCGGATGAAGGAAGACCAGCGCGAGATCTACTACATGACGGGCGCGAACCGGGCCGCCGTGGAGCACTCGCCGCACCTGGAGGCGTTGCGCGCCAAGGGTTTCGAGGTCTTGATCCTGACCGACCCCATTGACGAGATGTGGGTCGACGCGGTGCCCGGGTTCGACGAGAAGATGTTCCAGTCGATCGCCAAGGGGCAGGTGGACCTGGAGACCGACGACGAGAAGGCGGCGGCCGAGGAGCGCCGCAAGGACTTCGGCGACCTGCTCGCGTGGCTGACCACCACCCTCACCGACCAGGTGAAGGAGGTCCGGCTGTCGTCCCGGCTCACCACGTCGCCCGCGTGCGTGGTCGGCGACGCCCACGACCTGACCCCGACGCTGGAGAAGATGTACCGGGCGATGGGACAGGAGCTGCCGAACGTCAAGCGGATCCTCGAACTGAACCCCGCGCACCCGTTGGTCGTCGGCTTGAAGCAGGCGTTCGACGCGAGCGAGGACCACACCGCGCTGGCCGGCACCGCCGAGATCCTGTACGGGATGGCCCTGCTGGCGGAGGGCGGCGAACTCCCCGACCCGTCCCGCTTCGTCAACCTGCTGTCCGACCACCTACAGCGCGCCCTGTAGCCGCGTGGGGCGGGGCCGGGCGGTCAACCCGGCCCCGGACGGGCTACCCCGTGATCGTGCCGAGGTTGGCGCCGGGGGGGGGGGGGGGGGGCAGGACCGCCACCCGGGTGTCGCCGCCCCCCGGGGTCCCCACCCCGGTGTGGTCGCGGCAATGCACCGCGAGAACCTCGCGGAGTTCGCCGGCGACCCGCAGTTCCACCGTTGTGCGTTCGGCGTTGTCGACCTCGGTCCGCACGGTGTCGCCGAATTCCATGGCCCGTACCGCGTCGTCGGTGGATACGCCTGATGCGTCCGGGAGTGCGGCATACTCCTGGTTCGTCAGGAATTGTGTGAGGGTCGCGGCCAGCAGCGAGTCCGGATCGGTATCCTCGGTGGATACCCCGAGTCGGTGGATCGTCCGGGCCACGGCGTGCGCCTGAAAGCCCTGGACGCTTTCCGCGTCCACCGACCACAACTGTCCGTCGATCTCCTGCGGGCCGAACCGGTGGGAAGCGCCGACCGAGGGCAGTTCGACAATGGCGACCGGTGCGCCGAAACGCCGCAAGAGGCCGGACAGGCCCGGCAGTGTGATTGATTTGCCCGACTCGTCCGACCTCATGTCCGCGAATTTACCCGGCTCGCCGGTTCACGTCAACGGGATTCATTCTCAGTAGGGCCAACCGGTGTATTCCGAATTCGTCCGTGGATCCCGAATGAGCAGCCGCCGGCCAGGTCGAACGACACCGATCGTCCCGGGTCGGCGAACTGCTGGAGGAAGCCCACCGGGACCGACAGCCGGGCGGCCGGGTCAGGTCACCGCCTCCGTCAGCGGGTCGTCGGCGAGGAAGCCGCCGGACTGGTGGTGCCAGAGCCTGGCGTACGTGCCCTGTGCGCGGAGCAGCTCGTCGTGGGTGCCCTGTTCCACGACCCGCCCCTCGTCCAGCACGATCAGGCGGTCCATGCGCACCACGGTGCTCAACCGGTGTGCGACGACCAGCGCGGTGCGGTCCTCCATCAGTCGCCAGAGGGCGTCCTGGACCAGGATCTCGTTCTCCGAGTCCAGCGCGCTCGTCGCCTCGTCCAGCAGCAGGATCGGCGCGTCCCGCAGGATGGCCCGCGCCAGGGCGACCCGTTGGCGCTGGCCGCCGGACAGCTTGACGCCGCGTTCGCCGACGAGGGTGTCGAAGCCCTTGGGCAGGGTCTCGGCGAACTCGGTCACGTGGGCGGCCTGCGCGGCCCGGTGGATCTCGTCGTCGGTCGCGCCCGGCCGGGCGAACGCGATGTTGGCGCGCAGCGTCCGGTGGAACATGGCCGGCTCCTGCGGCACGTAGGCGATCAGGCTGCGCAGGTCCGCCTGGCGCAGCTTCGCGATGTCCTGGCCGCCCACCAGGATCCGGCCGCCGTCCACGTCCATCAGGCGCAGCAGCAGCCGGGTCAGCGTGCTCTTGCCGCCGCCGGACCGGCCCACCAGGCCGACCTTGTGGCCGCTGGGGATGTCCAGGTCCAGGCCGTCGAACAGCGTCCGGCCGCCCGCGTGGGCGAAGGTCACGCCGTCGAAGCGGACCGCCGACCCGGTCTGCGCCAACGGTTCCGGCTCCGGCGGGTCGAGCACGGTCGGCGGGGTGAGCAGCAGTTCGGTGAACTGGGCCGCCTCGGTCAGCGAGCTTTCCATCCGTCGGTAGATGTGGTTGAACTCGAACATGATCCGGGTCGCGTTGGAGAAGTACGCGAACGTCACCATGATCGCCTCGACGCCGAGCCCGCCGCCCACCGCCACCGCGACGAGCAGCCCCAGGGAGTTCGTCAACACCGACAGCGGCGCCACGACGGTGTCGATGCGCAGGTTCGCGTAGTCCCACGACCGCAGGGCCAGCGTGCGCTGCTCGGCGACGCGGGCCCGGTGCTCGGTCGCCTCCCGGTGTTCGGCGGCGAACGCGCGGACCGTCTCCATGTTGGTCAGGGTGTCCGAGACATGGCCGGACACCCGCGCGATCGCCGCCTCCCGCTCGTCCACCAGCACCTGCCTGCGGCGCACCAGCGGCGCGATCACCAGGCCGGTGAACGCGATCAGGCCCACCAGGATGAACACCAGCCGGGGGTCGTACTGCCACAGCACCACGCAGGCGAACGTCAACGGCACCAGGTTCGCGACGATGTTGAACGCCAACGTGTCCACGAACTCCTCGAACCGCGCGGCGAAGCTCAGCACCCGCTTGGTCAGCGAGCCCGCGAAGTTGTCGTGGAAGAACGCCGCGTCCTTGGCCAGCAGCTCGTCCATGCCGGCCACGCACAGCTTCTCGATGCCCCGCCCGTCGGTGCGGTTCAGGCAGTGGATGCCCACCCGCCACAGCGCTTCCGCGAGCAGCAGCAGACCCGCGAACCCGAGCACGTACGGCAGCACCGTGCCCAGGTCGGCGGTCGCCCCGCCCGCCAGCCGCCCCACCAGCGCCGCCACCACGAGCGGCGCGAGGTAGAGCAGGGCGGTGTTGCCGAGCGCGGGCAGCAGCAGCGTGGGCACCGAGTTCCGGCGCTGCCGCACCAGTTCCCGGCAGTAGTAGCGCAGTGCCAGCAGCACGGCCTTCCGGCGGGTGGGCGATCTGCGATCCACGACGTCGGAGGATCCGGGCACAGTCATGCGCTCCCCTTCCGGGACGACGGAACACAGTTTGCGCTCCATGCTCCCCTGGGGGATGCCCCCGTGGCGATCGAATTTCGCCCGGGTCCACTGTGGATAGTGCTACTCGGCGCGCAGTGCCGTCGCGGTGCGGGTCCGGGCCGCCCAGCCGGCGGGCAGCAACGCCCCGAGCACCGCGATGAGCAGCCCGCCGAGCACGAACAGCCCGAGCTCCACCGGGTGGTACACCGCGTACGCCGACACCGGCAGGCCGGTGCCCGCGCTCTCACCCATCGCGGGCAGGATCGCCTCGTGCAGCGCCACCCCGGCGGGCACGCCGACCGCGCCGCCGACCAGACCCGTCACCACGACGGAGGCGAGGACCATCAGCACGGTCTGCCCCGGCGTCATGCCCAACGCCCGGTGGACGCCCAGATCCCGGACCCGTTCCCGGGTGTCCAGCACCACCGAGTTCAGGACGCCCAGCCCGGCGACGGCGACCAGCATGAGCGTGAGCAGCGCGGTGAGTCCGCCGATCAGCACCAGCATGTCGCTGTACCCGGTGTCCCGCCCCGACCTCGCCTGCACCCCGAGCGGCTTCAGGGCGGCGTTCAGGCCGTCCAGGTACGTCGCCGGGTCGGTGCCGGGCTCGATCGTGATGTGGTACGAGGTCGGGAGCAGGTCGGCGAACGACGCGGCGTCCGCGAGCACCTGCATCCCGTCGTTGCGGGTGTCGAAGACCTCGCCGACGATCCGCAGCGTCACCGAGGTGCCCTTGTCTTCCAGGGTGACGGTGTCGCCGACCCGCTTGCCGGCGGCGGTCAGGAACGGCGTCGGCACCACGGCCTGTCCGGGCGAGTCGAACCACGTCCCGGAGATCAGCTGGTAGCCGCTGCGCGAGGTGTCCCCGGCGAACCCGAGCCCGGTCACCGACGCGGTCACGCCGGGCAGGGTCATCCGGGTGCGGCCGAGGCCGTAGTACGCGAGGGTGCCCGGCTGCGAGTCGATCGCGGACGTGACCGCGGCCCGGTCCGTGCCCGGTTTGAGCGCCCCCTCCGGCGAGGGCACCGGCCCCTGGCCCTCCGGCGCGATCACCGGCCCCTGCCCGGCCGGTCCGCCGGCCCCGCCGATCACGACGTCGGCGGAGTCCGGCGCCCGTGCGGTCTGCACCGCGCCGAGCGACGACGCCAGCCCTACCGCGAAGGTGACCGCCGTCGTGCCGAACACCACCGCCGCGACCAGTGCCAGCGCCCGGCCGGGCCGGGCGAACGGGCGGACCAGGCCGAGCCCGACCGGCCGGGACACCGGGAGACGGGTGGCGAGCCGGGCCGCCCACCGGCCGCGTCCCGGACGTGGGGTGCGGCCGACCGCGATGGCGTCCACGGTCCGCAGCCGCCCGGCCCGCGCCGCACTCGCCAACGCGGTCAGGGCGACCACGCCGAGCGCGCCCAGGACCACCGCGCCGTCCACCCACGGGTTCACTGCGGTCACCGTCGTGCCGTACACCTCGGACGTCTCGGCCATGATCGGGACGGCCAGCACGTTGCCCGCGACCACGCCGAGCGCGGTGCCGACGGCCGCCGGGATCAGCGCCTGCGCCACGTACGCCCACACGACCTGGCCGGGCGTGAACCCGAGGGCCTTGAGGATGCCGATCCGGCGGGTGCCCGAGCCGACCGCGCCCGCCACCACGTTGCCGACGATCAGCACCGACATGACCAGCCCGAGCACCCCGAACGCCACCAGAAACGGCACGAACACGGCCGTCTCCCGCGCCACCTCGCGCTTCACGCTCAGCCACGACTGGGTGCCCACCGGCTCGCCCATCGCGGCCGTGACCGCGTCGACGGCGGCGTCCACCTGTTCGGGGGCGGCGAGCCGGAACAGCACCTGGTACCCGGCCGGCGACGTGAGCGCGGCCGGGTCGACCCAGGCGTCGGCGGTGCGGCTGATCGACCGGGCCACGCCGACCACAGTCAGCGCGGGGCTCCCGGGCAGGTCGGGGAACGAGATCTGTTTGTCCAGCAGCCGTTGGCCGCCGGGACCGTCGGCGGACAGCACCACCTCGCCGGCACCGGCGACCCACCGGCCGGCGGTCAGCGTCACGGCGTCGACCGGTCCGTCCGGCGAGGCGCGTCCGACCAGCGTCAACGGCCCGCCACCCAGGCCCTGGGCCTTCGGCGCGGCCGTCGCCACCGGGAACGGCCCGGCGGTGGCGGTGACCCCGGAGATCGACGGCACGTCGGGCCTGGTCGCGAACCGGGCGGACAGGTGCGCGCCCCGCTGCTCCGTGAACGCCCGGTCGAACGTCTCGCTGGACGCCACCAGCAGCGACCCGCCGAGGACGGACGCGGTCACCGCCATCATCGTCGCCAGCCCGATCACCACCGCCTGCACCCGGCGGCGGCCCACCCCCGAACGCACGATGCGGCCCATGGCGCTCACCTGCCTTCCTCCGCCACGTGCCCGTCCACGATCCGGATCGTGCGGCTCGTGCACGACCGGGCCAGGTCCAGGTCGTGCGTGACCACCACGATCGTCTGGCCGTCCGCGTTGAGCTCGGCGAGCAGCTTGCCGACGTCCTCGCCCGCCGCCGAGTCCAGCGCGCCGGTCGGCTCGTCGGCGAGCAGCAGCGCCGGGCGGTTGACCAGCGCGCGGGCCACCGCGACCCGCTGCCGTTCACCGCCGGACAGCCGGCCCGGGTAGGCGTCGGCGTGCTTGGCGACGCCGAGCGCGCCCAGCAGGTCGGCCGTCCGGCGGCGGGCCTCGTCGCGGCCGGTGCCCGCCAGGTGCGCGGCCAGCGCGACGTTGTCCGCCACGGTCAGGTCGTCCAGCAGGTTGAAGAACTGGAACACCATGCCGATCCGGGTCCGCCGGTAGCGCGCGGACGCGGCCTCGCCCAAGCCGTCGACCCGCACCCCGGCCACCGTGACCGTGCCGTCGTCCGGCCGGTCCAGGCCCGCGATCAGGTTGAGCAGCGTGGACTTCCCGCTGCCGGACGGGCCGAGGACCGCGACCGCCTCGCCCGGCCGCACGGTCAGCGACACCGCGTCCAGGGCGGGTGGCCCGCCGTCGTAGCGGCGGCTCACGTCGCGCAGCTCGATCACCGGCGCGTTCCCGCCGGTGAAGTCGTGACTCATCCGGGTCTCCTCGTCTCGTTGCCGACTGGCCCGGACGAAGCTAGGAGCGCGGCCGGTGCGGACGCGTCGGTCGGCGGAGCGGTTTCCGGTACCGCGTCCGGATGACGGCGGCCGGCGTCATCCCTGAGAGGTAGTCCGGCGGTGCGGGGAACCCGGTCCGCGGTGCCGATGCCGGGCGGTCGGCGGGTCGGTGAGAATGGGCCGGTGGTGAACCGGTTGGCGGTACGGGTGTGGGCGGTGCTGACGCGGCCGAGCGGGCCGCCTGCCCGGCCGACCCGGCGCAACCTGCTGTTCGACGCGGTGCTCGCGGTGGTGCTGTGCGTCGCCGCCGTCGAGTACGCGCTGACCACCAAGGACATCGGCCAGGTGCGGATCGTGCTCGGCCGGCCGCATTTTGTGCGGCCGGCCGGCGCGGACTTCGTTGCGGTGCTGGTCGCGGCGGTCTCGTCACTGGCCCTGGCGTGGCGTCGGCGTTATCCGCTGGCCGTGCTGTTGCTGGTGGTGATCGCGACCTTCGAGGCACCGCACGAGGCGGGGCGGCTGACGTTCTACGCGTGCGTGGTCGCCGTGTACAGCGCCGTCGCCTACAGCCCGTACCGGCTGCCGACGCTGGCGGGCGTGGTGACCGCCGTGCTGTCGGTGAGCGCGTTCCGCGACTCGGTGTTCCCGGTCGTCCCCGAGGAGTACACGGCGCTGCTGATCCTGATCCCGCTCGCCGTCGCCGCGAACGGGATGCGCACGTGGAAACTGCGCACCGACGAGGGCCGGGCCCAGGTGTCCGCACTGGAACGGGAGCAGGCCGAGGCGCTGCGGCGGGCCGTCGAGCACGAACGTGCCCGGATCGCCCGCGAGCTGCATGACGTCGTGACGCACAACGTGAGCGTGATGGTGATCCAGGCGGGCGCGGCGCGCAAAGTCATGGCCAACGACCCCGACCAGGCCCGGGACGCGCTGCTCGCGGTGGAGGCGGGCGGTCGGGCGGCGATGTCCGAGCTGCGGCACGTGATGGGCCTGCTCACCGACGGCGGCCCGGCGGACCTCGCGCCGCAGCCCGGCCTGGACCAGGTGGCGGGGCTGGTCGCGCGGGTGCGGGAGAGCGGCGTGCCGGTCGACCTGACGGTGACGGGCACACCCCGTGCGCTGTCGTCCGGTGTGGAGCTGGCGGCGTACCGGGTGGTCCAGGAGGCGTTGACCAACACCGTGAAGCACGCGGTGGGCGCGTCCGCGTCCGTGGTGGTCGAGTACGGCGACGCCGGGCGGGGGGTGGAGGGGACCGACACGGGGGGCACGTCGAGCGGCTCCGACGGCACCGGGCGGGGGCTGATCGGGCTGCGCGAACGTCTGGGTGTCTACAGTGGCACCCTCCGGGCGGGACCGCGTGCCGTGGGCGGATACCGGGTCACCGCACGGATACCGTTGGAGGATACGTGACCCGCGTCGTAATCGCGGACGACCAGCTGCTGGTGCGCACCGGTTTCCGGATGATCCTCACCGCCGACGGCATCGACGTGGTGGGCGAGGCGACCAACGGGGCCGAAGCGGTCGACGCGGTCCGCCGCACCCGGCCCGACGTGGTGCTGATGGACATCCGGATGCCGGAGCTGGACGGCCTGGAGGCCACCCGCCGCATCCTGTCCGGAGCGCCGGACGAGCCCCGGGTCGTCATCCTGACCACGTTCGACCTGGACCATTACGTGTACGCGGCGCTGTCGGCGGGCGCGAGCGGGTTCCTGCTCAAGGACGTCACGCCGGAGCACCTGGTCGCGGCGATCCGCATGGTCCGGGCCGGCGACGCGCTGCTGGCGCCCGCGATCACCCGCCGGCTGGTCGAGCGCTTCGCCCACCGCGACGCCGCCCCGGCGCACCGCGACCTGGCCTCGTTGACGCCCCGCGAGCTGGAGGTGTTGCGGCTGCTGGCGCAGGGCCTGAGCAACGCGGAGTTGGCCGGCTGGCTGCACCTGTCCGAGGCGACGGTGAAGACGCACGTGGCGCGGATCCTGGGCAAGCTCGACCTGCGCGACCGGGTGCAGGCGGTGATCGTGGCGTACGAGACGGGACTCGTGAGCCCCGGTGTGGGGGAGTAGGGAGGATGGGTGCATGGCGGTCACCAGGGTGGTTCCGGATCTGAAGAGCACGTCGTTGCCCGAGGCGGTGGCCTTCTACACCGGTGTGCTCGGGCTGCGGGTGGTGATGGACCACGGGTGGATCGTGACGCTCGCCGATCCGGCGCGGCCGGAGGTGCAGCTGAGCCTCATGACGCACGACGAGACGGCGTCGGTCGTGCCGGTCGCCTCCGTCCAGGTGGACGATGTGGACGCGTGCTACCGGGCGGCGGTGGCGTCCGGGGCGGAGATCGTGCACGAGCTGACCACGGAACCTTGGGGCGTAAGGCGGTTCTTCGTCCGCGACCCGGACGGGCACGTGGTCAACGTCCTGTCCCACGGCTGATCGAAACCCGCGTGACGGCCGGTCGGTCGGACCGGACAATCGGGCGCATGGATGTGTTGGCGTGCGGACACGCAGCCCTGGTCGCCCGCTCCCGGAGCTGTCCCCACGTGGTGGCCGAGGATGGGGCGCAGTGCTTCCGGTGGCTGTCCGGCGTCGGGACCCGGTACGACCTGGTGTGCCGTGAGTGCGCCGACGGGCCGGATCCGGAAGCTCGGCTGATCGAGGTGTGCGAGGGCTGTGCGGGGCGCGCCCGTTCGGTGTTGGGTTGGCGGGGCGAGGTTCGGATGGTGCGTCGGGACCGGGACCTCGCGGGCACGTGGGCCAAGCAGGACTGTCCGATCCGGCCGGTGGACCACCGAGGTGTCGCCCCGTTGCCGGATGGTTGGCTGGTGTTGTCCGGCGACGACCTGGTGTCGGTCCCGGACGGGCGGGTGGTCGCCACCGTGCACCTCACGCCCGAGGAAGCGGGAGAGGGCTGGGCCGGCCGGGTGCGCGGTCCTGTGCTGCACACGTCGCCGGACGGTCGGTTCGCCGCCGTGGTGCGGGATTACGGCCGGTACGGCGTGGTGGTGGACCTCGCGGACGGCCGGGCGGTGCTGGAACTGGACCGGGGCGACTACTACGTCGAAACCACGTCGTTCCCGTTCGCGTTTCTGGGCGGCCGGGTGGTCGCGGCGACGGGCTGGAACCGGCTCGACGTCTTCGAGCCCACCGGCCGACTGCTGACCCCGCGCAGGACGGAACCGGAGCCGGAGGAGGACCGGGACGGCTACCTGGACTACTTCCAGGGCCGCCTGTCAGCGAGTCCTTCCGGGCGGTGGCTGCTCGCCGACGGGTGGGTGTGGCACCCGATCGGGATGCCCGCGGTCGTGGACGTGGAGTCGTGGTTGGGTGGCGAGGTGCACGCGGCCGAGCACCCCGTGATGTTGGACTTCCGGGGCTGGGCCTGGGACCTGCCGGTCGCCTGGGTGGACGAGCGGACGGTCGCGGTCCAGGGGATCGGGGACGACGACCCGATGCTCGACGGCGTGCAGCTCTACACCTTGCCGGATGGACGGTGCGTCGGTGCGTTCGCCGGGCCGGTCGGTCCTATGTGGACGTTCGGCGGCGTGCTCTACTCCAGCGGGCCGGACGGATTGGCCGCGTGGGATCCGGTCGACGGTGTGCGGACAGGGCTGCCGGCGGGGTTCCGGCCGGTCGCGCACAATCCGGTCACGGGCGCGTTCGCCGAGCTTTCCGGCGGCGTACTGACGACGTGGACACCGGTCCCGATCAGGGCCGGCACCGGGGCGTGACGGTCGGGACGTGGTCGGGCGGAAGATCTGTCCAAAGGCAGACGACACCGACTGCCTCCCGGGTCGAGGCTCGGTCTCATGCGTATCGCGATCAAGCTGGGCCTGGCCGTCCTGCTGGGCACCACGGCGTTCACCGCCACGGCCGCCGCGCAGCCGTCCGCCGCCGGCATCGAGTGGCGGGACTGCGGGAACGGCCTGTCGTGTGGGAGTGTGGCGGTGCCGGCGGACTGGGCGGACCCGGCGCACTCGCCGAAGACGACCATCGGCCTGGCGAAACTGCCCGCCCGCGACCAGACGAGGAAGCTGGGCACCCTGCTGCACAACCTTGGCGGGCCGGGACCGGCCGTCGAGTACCTGCCCTACCTCAAGGACAGCTACGCGGAGCTTGCCGAGTGGTTCGACGTGGTGGTCTTCGACCCGCGGGGGTTCGGCACGAGCGGTGGCGTGACGTGCCCGGAGACGGGGCCGTTCCTGTTGGAGTGGGCGTCGCCGGGGCAGGGCGCGTACGAGGGGTTCGGCCGGGCCAACCGGACGTTCGCGCAGCGGTGTGCGGATGCCATGGGGCCGTTGCGGGGCAAGCTGAACTCGTGGCAGGTGGCCCACGACATGGACGCGATCCGGGTCGCGCTGGGTGAGCGGAAGCTGACCTACTACGGCAATTCGTACGGGACGGTGTTCGGGCAGGCGTATGCCGGGCTGTTCGGCCGGAACGTGGCGCGGATGTACCTGGACAGCGTGCTCGACCACACCGACCTGGACCCGTACCGGTGGGCTACGGCGAAGGCCGTGGTGTCGGAACGGAACCTGCACCGGTTCGCGAGGTGGTGCGCGCAGGACACGTCGTGCGTGCTGCACGGTCGGGACGCCCTTGCCGTGTGGGACGGCGTGATCGCCCGGGCCGAGCGGGAGCCGATCCCGGCACCGTCGGCGACGATTCCGGCGAGCGCCGCGCTGATCCGTGGCCAGGCCAGGGTGGAGGACGAGCGCGACTGGCCGGACTTCGCGCGGGCGCTGGCCGAAGCCGAAGCGGGGGATGCGTCGCGCTTCGTCCCGCCGCTGCCGCCGCCGCCCGGCGCGCTGGGGCCGGACCTGTCCAGGGTCATGATGTGTGCCGATTATCCTTACCCGACAGGGTATTCTGCGGTTGCGTCGGTCGACCGGCGGCTTCGCGGGACGGTCGGTGCACGGCTGGGATACATCAACGCGTGGTACCCGGCGGCCACGCACTGCACCGGTCTGCCTCGGACCGGGACGTTCCCGCCGCAGCCGATCCGCGCGCGTGGCCTGCCTCCCGTGCTGATCACGAACGGCGAGTACGACAACGTGACGCCGCCGGGCCACGGGCAGCGCGTCGCGCGGCAACTCCCCGGCTCGCGCTATCTGAAGACCGACGGTGGCCACGCGCTCTACATGTCCGGGCATCCGTACGTGCGGGAACACGTCCACCGGTACCTGGTCACGGGGCAGTTGCCGGCCGAAGGCACCACGTGCGCGGCCCGTCGGTGATGTGCTGGTCCCCATGACGTTCAAGAGCCGGCTGCTGCCCGCCGGGGTTGCTGCCGTGGCGGTGGCCGCTGTCGCGCTGTTGGAAGGTGCGCAGGGGCCGCCGCTGCTCGTGGTGGTGCTGAGCATTGCCGTGGCCACGCCGTTGACGTGGCGGCGGTTTCCGTTGACGGCGGCGGTCGTGTCGGCGGCGGTGGCGCTGTGTGGTGGAGTGGCGGTTCCGGGGTGGTCCGGCAGTTTGGTGGCGGCCGGTGCGTTCTACCTCGCTGCCTACCACCGTCCACGACGGGTCGGCACCGTGCTGGCGCTGTCCGTCGCTTGTTTCCTGGCACCGCTGTTCGTCGGCGCTGCGGACGGTGCCGAGGTGGGCCCCAGGTTCATCGGCATCGGCACCACGCCGCTGAGCCAGGCCGTGCTGATGGGCGTCGCGCCGGTTGCCGTGGGCTACGCGTCGCGGCTGCACCAGGACCGGGCGCGGCAGGCGGCCCGGCTGCGACACGCCGAGGCGGTGCGGATCATGGCCGAGGAACGGACCTTGCTGGCCCGGGAGGTGCATGACGCCGTGGGCCACCACCTGACCGCGATCCGGATGCAGGCCGGGGCGGCACGGCACGTGCTGGGTGGGACGTCATCGGTCGCACACCGGGTGCTGGGGACCATCGACGACTCCGCTTCGTCCGCGCTGGGCGAGGTGCGGACACTGCTGGCCGTGCTGCGGGAGGACGCCGACGGCGCGCGGCTGACCGAGGTGGAGGCGCTGGTGCACCGGTTGTCCGCCGAGTCGTGCCCGATCACTCTGGAACGGCACGGAGACGGCCCGTTGCCGGCGCTGGTCGACCACGCCGCGTACCGGTTGGTGCAGGAGGCGCTGACGAACGCGGTCCGGCACTCCGGCGCGAGCCACGTCCGCGTCACCATCCGGCAGGACGACTTGGCGGTAGCGATCGACGTGGCCGACAACGGCCCGGGCCATCCGCCCGCTGTCCCCGAGGGGCACGGCATCCGGGGGATGCGGGACCGTGCGCGGCTGCTCGGCGGGAACGTCGGGATAGGACCCGCTGAGCCACACGGCTGGCTGGTCCGCGTCACACTGCCGGTGGGTGGTGAGTCGTGACGATCCGGGTGCTCGTCGCCGACGACCAGGCCGCCGTGCGGTCGGCGCTGAGGATGGTGCTGGACGCGGAACCGGACATCGAGGTGGTGGCGGAGGCGGCGGACGGCGTCGAAGCGGTCCGCTTGGCCCGTGAGCGGCGGCCGGACGTCGTGGTGATCGACCTGCGGATGCCGAAGCTGGACGGAATCGGCGCGATCCGTGCTCTGGTCGCCGCACCCGAGCCGCCGACGATCGTCGCGCTGACCACGTTCGACCTGGACGAGTACCTGTTCGGGGCGCTACAGGCAGGCGCGGCGGGCTTCCTGCTCAAGGACAGCGGTCCGGTGCTGCTGCTGGAGGCGATCCGCGCGGCGGACCGTGGGCGCGGCCTGATCGACCCGCAGGTGACGCGTCGGGTGATCAGCAGGTTCGCCGTGCTCAGCCCACTGCCCGTGACCGAGGAGCTGGCGCGGCTGACCGCCCGTGAGCACGAGGTGCTGCGGCACGTCGCGGACGGGTCGAGCAACGCCGAGATCGCCAGGGACCTGTGGATCGAGGAGGGGACGGTCAAGACGCACGTGGCGCGCATCCTGTCGAAGCTGGGCCTGCGGACCCGCGTACACGCCGTGATCTACGCGTATGAACACGGTCTCACAGTCCGCACACCGGGCCTCGACTACGATCGCGGCCGATGACGACCACCGCACCCTCCCACCGTTTGTTCCTAGTGTCGGCCGTCGCGGTGGGCGTCCTGGTACTCGACCAGGCGACGAAGTTCTGGGCCGAACAGACCCTCACGGGCCACGCACCGATCCCGCTGTTGGGCGACTTCCTGCGCCTGCGCCTGCTGTACAACCCGGGCGCGGCGTTCTCCATGGGCAGCGGTTCGACGTGGATCTTCACCATCATCGCGGTAGTGGCGGTGGTGACCTTGATCCGTTTCGCATCCCGGCAGCAGACCAAGGGCCGGGCCATCGCACTGGCTCTTCTGCTCGGCGGGGCGACCACCCACTTGCTGGACCGGCTGTTCCGCGCGCCGGGTTTCGCGATCGGCCACGTGGTCGACTTCATCGACTACAACGGCTGGTTCGTCGGCAACGTCGCCGATATCGCCCTGGTAGGCGGCGCGGCCCTGCTCATCCTGCTGGAACTGACCACTCGCAAAGAGGAACAGCCCGCCGGCGACCACCCAGCCGAACAGCAAGAGCAGGACTGAACAACAGCCCTGCCCGCCTGAGCCAGTGCGCGCGCAGGCCGGGGGAGGGACCGCTCACTGCTGTGATGAGCTGGGAGCTACGCGGGAAACCCGGACCGGGCGGAATAGCCGTAGTCGGACAGCAGTGCCTGGCCGTTGACGGAAGGCGAGGCGGCCAGGAACAGGACCTGTCGTGCCACGTCGTCCGGGGATTGGACCGGGAAGTCCGCGCCGTCCAGCGCGGCATCGCCGAGGTCACCGCGTGCCATCGGGGTGTCGACAATGGACGGGCACACGCAGTTGACCCGCACTCGGTCGAGTTCCACCGCCAAAGCCCTGGTCAGGGCGACCACCGCGCCCTTCGACGCGCAGTACGGGGCCATTCCCGGCGCGGACACGAACGCCGAGTCGCTGCCCAGCAGCACGATCGCCCCGCCGGTCGTCAGATGCGGGTAGGTGAGCTTCGCCAACAGCAGCTGCCCGGTCACGTTGACCGCCAGCACCGCCGCGATGTCCGCCGCCGACGTCTCCACCAGCGGAGTGCCCACCGGGCCGGAGATGCCCGCGCACCCGACCACCACGTCGAGCCCGCCCAGCCGCTCCACGGCCGTCGCCACGGCGGACGACAGGCTCGACTCGTCGGTCACGTCGGCGGCCACGTCGTCCGGGCCCGGCGACCGGTCCAGGACGACCACCCGCGCGCCCTCGGCCCGCAACGCCCGGGCGCAGGCCCGTCCGATGCCCGACGCGCCGCCCGTGACCAGCGCGTTCTTCCCCACGAGTCCCAGTTCCACGAGGCCATCCTGGAGGTCCGGTCGGGAAGCGGGGTTGTCGGTCGACGCACCGTCCTTGTCCGCCGCCGCACGGCGGTCCGCCGGCCGTTCCACGGCCCGCCCGACGGTGGGGAGACTGCGGTCACGTCGAGAAAGGACCGCCCGTGACCGAAACCGCAACGACCCTGTCGGACACCTCGACCTGGCTGCCCCTGGACGGCCTGGCCCCTGGTTTCGACGAGAACAAGGCCCCCACGGTCGGGGACCTGCACGGGCGTGAGGTGGTGCTCGACGGGTCGGACGGAACCGTCCAGCGGGCGCGTTTCACCGGGGCCCGCGTCGAATGGGGCCACCACGACCCCGCTCTCAGCGACTCGGACTTCAGTGCCGAAGACTGCGAGACGTTCCTGGTGGACGACGACCTGTACTACACCCAGTTCCACCCGAAGGCCCGGCCGACCGAAGCAGTGTCGCTGTTCCTGGACCTGCGGGACGGGCGCGCGCTGATCGTCACCACCACCATCGGGGACGCCGGCACCCCGCGCGTCACCCAGCGGTTCGTGCCCGCGACGATCCGGGACGCCGAAGTGCGTGGCCAGGCGCCTGCGCCGAGCCGTGCCCTGATCGGTCGCCGCGCGATGTGGGTGTACAGCGTCGAGCACGCCTACGAACACGTCTACCTCAGCCCGCACTGGTACACCTGGCAGTGCCTGTCGGGCCCGGAGAAGGGACTGGCCGACACCGACGAGAACTCCGTCTACCAGCTCCGTCCCGGCATCTACGTCTTCACCTGGCGGGAGAAGGTCATCCCGTGCGCCTCGGTGACCGTCGCCGACCACCGCGACGTGCACCGGCTGCGTTCCCACGGTGTCCTGTTCGGCCTGGACGAGACCGGCCGCACGCCGACCCACTTCACGTTCGGCGCGCACGGCCGGCTGCTCAGCAACACCGTCCACCCGCAGGAGTACGACCCGGCGCTGGACTGACCATCCGCGTCGGCCGGACCGCGTCGGACCGAACCCCGACGCGGTCCGTACCTGCGTTCAGCCGACCCTCAGGTCCCGGGCAGGATCCCGGGCCGGAACGGCTCGACGCCGACGACGTGCCGGACGTGGGTGGGCTCCACCAGGACCATCACCCGCCGCTCGCCGGGCACCCGCCACTCGAAGCGCTCGGTTCCCGCGTACTTGAAGGCCAGCCGGTCGATCGACCGGTCCGCCTCCTCGCCCTCCACGAACCGGACCGCCCGACCCCGGATCTCCACCCGGTCGTAGGGGTTCTTGCCGTCCGCACAGGACAGCGAGACGCGCGGGTCGCGGCGCAGGTTCTCCACCTTAACCCCCCCGATCGCGGAGTTGAACATGACGTAGTCGTCCTCCAGGTCGACCCACATGGGTGTCACCTGGGGCGAGCCGTCGTGGTTCACCGTGGCGAGGTGCCAGAAGTTCGGTGCCGCCACTCGGGCCCGAACCAGTTCGCTCAACGCGGCCAACGTCGCTCCGTCCGTTCGGAATACCGTGATCGTCGGGAATGCCGTGATGGATTGTGGCCTCGCCGCGCGCCGCTGTCACGCATGTCGGACCGAAACATCCCGTGCACCCCGTTCGCCCGCCCACAGCACCCCCGCACGCCCTGACCACAGCTCACCGCGGTGCTATGCCCTCCTGTGATCTCCCGTGCTGATCAGCAGCGGGCTACGTTCTGGTGAACCGCCGGGGCGGGCCGGTCGACAGCCCACCTCCGCCGCGCTTCCTGCCGCGCGGCTCACGGCGGTCCCTGCACTGCAAGGAGATCCTGCATGTCCAGACTGCGTATGTCGCCAGTTGTCGCGCTGGTGGTGATGACCACTGTCGGGGGTTTCGCGGCGGCTGTGCCGCCGGCGTTCGGCGAACCCACCACCGTCGAACAGCCGGCACTCGCCGCGATGCGGCGTGATCTCGGTGTCGCGGACCCGGTTGCCCGGCTCGCCGCCGAACGCGTCGCGGCCCAGGCGGACCGAGGGCTGCGCGCGGCCCTCGGTCCGCGGCTCGGCGGTAGCTGGTTCGACGCCGAGCGCGGCAAGCTCGTCGTGGCCGTCACCGACGCCCGTGCCGCGGCGTCCGTGCGGGCCAGGGGAGCGGTGCCGAAGCTCGTGACCCGGAGCGAAGCGGTGCTCGACACCGCCAAGGAACGGCTCGACCGGGCGGCGACGTCCGCGCCGGCGGCCGTGCCGGGCTGGCAGACCGATCCGGTCGCCAACGCGGTGGTCGTGAAGCACGCGCCCGGTGCGGCGGACCGGGCGCGTGCCTGGGTCGCGGCCAGCGGCGCGGACCCGGCCGCCGTGATCTACACGGAGAGCCTGGAGAGGCCGCGCCCGTTGATCGACGTGATCGGCGGGAACCGGTACTGGACGAGCAAGTACGGGTGCTCCGTGGGCTTCCCGGTGCAGGGCGGTTTCATCACCGCCGGGCACTGTGGAGAGGTGGGCGAGACCACCACCCAGCCGGGCGGGAGGTTCGAGGGGTCCAGCTTCCCGACCGACGACATGGCGTTCGTGCGGACCAACGCAGGTGAGACGCCGATCGGCGCGGTCAACGACTACAACGGTGGCCGGGTCGCGGTAAAGGGTTCGCAGGAAGCGCCGGTGGGTTCGTCCATCTGCCGTTCCGGCGGCACGACCGGATGGCACTGCGGCACCATCCGGTCCCGGAACGCCACGGTCGACTACGGACCGGAGATCGGCAAGGTCTACGAGGCGATCGAGACCTCGGTGTGCGCCGAGCCCGGCGACTCCGGCGGTTCGGCGATCTCCGACGGCCAGGCGCAGGGCGTGACGTCCGGCGGCTCCGGCGACTGCAAGGGCGGCGCGGCGACCACGTACTTCCAGCCCGTGCCGGAGATCCTGACCAGGTACGGCGTCACGCTGCTGACCTCGGACGGCGGCCCGGGCAACCCGCCGGGCTGCGGCACGGCCACCACCGGCAACCTCACGTCGGGCGGCAGCTCGGTGCAGCCGTCGTCGGGGTACTTCGACGCAGGGGCCGGCGCGCACAAGGGCTGCCTGAAGGGTCCGGCGGGCACGGACTTCGACCTGTACCTCCAGCGCCAGAGCGGGACCACGTGGCGGACCGTCGCGTCCGGCACCGGGCCCGACTCGACCGAGACGGTGACCTACAACGGGACCGCCGGCCGGTACCGGTGGCTGGTGCGTTCCTACAGCGGGTCCGGTCAGTTCTCCCTGGAGACGACCAAGCCCTAGGACCCGGTGGTCGGGTCGGAAGGGGTCCGCGCCCTCGCGGACCCCTTTCCCGCGTGCGCCGACCGGCGGTACGGTCGCGAGACCACCAGGGGGCAGGTGAGCGTGGAGGTCTCGTGGAGCTGGAAGTACGGCACCTGCGCGCGTTGACCGCGATCGACGACGCCGGCAGCCTGACCCGGGCGGCCCGCCGGCTGGGCATGACCCAGCCCGCGCTGTCCGGGCTGCTCAAGCGCATCGAGCACAGCGTCGGCGGCGCCCTGTTCTTCCGCACCGAGTACGGCTGCCTGCCGACCCCGCTGGGCACCGAGGTGCTCGGCGAGGCGCGGGTCGTGCTGAGCAGCATGTCCGCGATCGCGGAACGCGTCGGCGAGTGGTCGCGGCGCGGCGGGCCGTCGGACCCGTTGCGGCTGGGCGGGTACTGCGGTTTCCTGCACGTCGCCATGAGCCGGTGGCTGCGCGAACAGCCGTGGTGCGCGGACGTGAACCTCCAGGAGGACATGGACGAGCGGATCAGCGTGGACAAGGTCGCGATCGGCGAACTGGACCTGGCGCTGGTCTACCGGCCGCCGCTGTCCGGGCTGACCACGCCGCCCGGTGTGCGCAGCGTCCTGGTGCACCCGGCGGAACCGGTGTTCGTGATGATGGCGCACGACCACCCGATCGCCCGGCCCGGCCCGATCCCGCTGTCGGACATCTTCGACCACGCCTGGGTGGACGAGCCGCCGGGCACGACCCGGTGGTGGACGTACCTCAGCCAGGTCTGCCACGAGCACGGGGTGACGCTGCGCCAGCCGCACAACCCGCAGTGCCTGTCGACGTTGCTGGAACTCGTGCGGGCGAAGCTCGCCGTCGGCCCGGCCCTGGCCACCAGCCGCAACCGGCCGGACAGCATCGTGGTGCGGGCCATCGAGGGCGTGCCGATGTGGCAGGAGCTGCGGCTGTTCTACCGGCCGGACACGGTGGTGGCGGCCCACATCGACGAGATCCACGCGCAGGTCCTGGGCGTCTACGCGGCCCGCCAGGGCTGTAGTCCCGCGTTCGACGCGTGGTGGCTCGAACGCGGGCGCGAACTCGTCCCGGCGGGCTGACCGGAGACTCCGCCCGCCGAAACCGAGCAGAGCTCGATTTCGAGTGGGCCGATCAGGTGAAGGCATCGTTTTCACGCGATTTCCGCGCGGGTTCCGGTCATGTCGAAGTGACGATCTCAATACGATCCGTGACACCGCACCATCCGCGGACGGGGGTGACCAGGTTGGACGAGGGCAGGAGCCGGACGGCGGCCAACCGGCTGCTGGAGGTGGCCGGCCCGGACCTGTACCGCCGCAACCCGTTCCGGGTCACCGGGCTGCCGACGGACGCGTCGGCGCGGCAGGTCAGGCAGCGCCGGCAGAGCGTGCTGAACATGCTGGAACTCGGCAGGGGGGTGACGGTCCGGGACGGGCGGCTGCCGCTCCCGGAGCCGCCGACGCCCGACGAGGTGCGGTCGGCGTTCGAGGCGCTCGGGCGCACCGACCAGCGCCTGGTGGACGAGCTGTTCTGGTGGTGGGGCGAGCCGAACGGGTGCGGGTGCGACGACAGCGTGCACGAACTGCACGACCTCGCCGTGGAGGCGCACGCCAAAGCCCTCGACCTGGAGGCCGACCTCCGGAACGGGTACCGGCCCGAGGAACGGATCGACCAGTGGGTCGACGCCGCCGACAGTTGGATCGACGCGCTCGACGCCGACGGGTTCTGGGACCACGTGCGCCACCGGCTGGGCGCGCTGGCCGACCGCAGGCTGGACGAGTCCACTGTGGACGGTTTGCGGGGCGTCATCCACCGCGCGCTGATCGCGCCGCAGGTCACGCTCGCGCGCAGGTCCAAGTCTGCCGACCTGGTGGCGCTGCTCGACGCGTGGGACATCGACGCCTCGGTCATCGCCGACGCGCGCGAGTCCGCCGCCGAGCCGGTCCACGAGTCCATCTCCCGGCACATGAAGGCGATCAGCGAGCTGCTCGACGGCGACCGGGTCGTGGAGGCCGGGAAGCGCGCGCTGACCGAACTCCCCGTGGTCGCGGCGCAACTGGAGGCGCTGGTCCCGGCGGAGCGCTTCCGACGTTCCGCCACGACCATCGAGAAGCTGGCGGTGCTGATGAACAACTGCGCGGTCCGGCTGGAGACCGACCAGACGCGGACCGGC
The DNA here is from genome assembly GCA_965995405.1 of uncultured Saccharothrix sp. Lineage (GTDB taxonomy): Bacteria > Actinomycetota > Actinomycetes > Mycobacteriales > Pseudonocardiaceae > Actinosynnema. The sequence goes on along the minus strand of CBHFOL010000001.1, from coordinate 57,365 downwards.
CGGGACCTGAAGCGCAAGCTGCTGGAACAGGCGCTGGCGTGGGCGACCGAGGCGGGCAACCGGGAGACCATCGAGCAGAACCTCGCCGACGACGGCGGCGGGTCCCCGGACGCGGCCCTGGTGAAGAAGACCATGGACCAGGTGATGAGCCTGGCGCGGTCGGGGCGATTACCCGACGCCGTGATCCTGTTGCGCCGCACGCGTGCCGCGGTCACCGACCCGAGAGCGCGGGCGACGATCGACTCCGTGCTCCGGCAGCTCTCCCCGGCCGTGCCCGCCATGGGTACCTGGTTCACGAACCTGGCGCTGTGCACCGGTCTGCTCGCCGGCGTGGTCCACCTGTTCGCGTGGCGGTGGGAGGCGCCGGTGTGGACGGCGGCCGTGGCCACCGTGGTGCTCACCCGGCTGCTGCTCGGCCTGATCTACGCCCCCGGCTACCGGGAGAGCCCGGCCAGGTTCTGGCCGCTCGGCCTGATCGCGCTGGTCTTCGCCGTGGTGGGTGCGTTCCCGGTGGCGGAGCGGAGTCCGGAAACGTTCTGGTGGTGCCTGGGCACGTTCCTGGTGACGCTGCCGTTCACGGCACAGTTGGCGAAGGCGAAACACGGACGGGCGGGATGAGCGGACTTTCCCGATGGCGGGCGGAACACGGACAACGGCGGCACCACCGGGAGTTCCGCATCCCGGAACCGGTGTGGACCGCCGGGCAGCGCGCCCGGCTGACCGCCCTGCTCGCCGAGATCGCGGCGAGCACACCCTCCACAGTGGACGAACGCCCCGCGCCGGTCGAGCCGGTGCCGCGGGCGGATCCCGCGTTGCGGGAGAAGGACCTGGCCGATGCCGCGACCAACCTGTGGCGCGCGCGGCGGCGGATCGCCCGGCTCGACGCGGACGACTCGCGGGAGGCCAGGTTCGTCGGGCGCTACCTGCGGGCCACCCAGGAGGCGCTGGCGGCGGCGGGCGTGCTGATCCAGGACCACGACGGCTCGGCGTTCCACCCCGGTCTGTCCCTGGAAGTCCTGGCCTACCAGGAGGATCCCGTGCTGCGGAGCGAGATCGTGCGGGAGACCGTCCGCCCGTCGGTCTACCTCGCCGACCGGCGCATCCAGATGGGCCAGGTGATCGTCGGCTGCCCAGCCGAACGGGCGACCGCCGGCTCGGCGAACACCGACACCCCGGAGGGGCCGCGTGCGTGACACCATCGACTTCGGCATCGACCTGGGCACCACCAACAGCGCCATGGCGGTGGTCCGGGGTGCCGACGTATCGGTCGTGAAGAACAACGAGGGCTGGGACTACACGCCGTCGGCGGTGTACATCCCGAAGCCCGGCGTTGTCTACGTCGGCCGGGATGCACGGGATCGCTACGGCCGGGAGCCGGCCAACGTGCACCTGGAGTTCAAGCAGGAGATGGGCACCCCCGAGGTCGGCCGGAGGTTCGAGAAGGCCGGGCTGTCGCTCACCCCGCCGGAGCTTTCCGCCGAGGTGCTGAAGTCGCTCCGGTTCGACGCGGCAGAGCAGTTCGGCGAACCGCCCCAGGTCGCGGTGATCACGGTGCCGGCGGCGTTTTCGTTGAGCGCGACCAACGCCACGAGCGAGGCCGCGGCGCTGGCCGGCTTCGGGGTGTGTCCGCTGGTGCAGGAGCCCACGGCGGCGGCGTTCGCCTACGGGTTCCAGAACAGCGAGAACGAGGCGTGTTGGATGGTGTTCGACTTCGGCGGCGGCACGTTCGACGCCGCCGTCGTCAGCACCTACGAGGGCGAGTTGCGGGTCCTCGACCACATGGGCGACCCGCACCTGGGCGGCAAGCAGATCGACTGGGCGATCGTGGAGCGGATCCTCGCGCCCGCCTTCGCCGAGGAGTACGGGCTCACCGACTTCACCAGGGGCAACCCGAAGTGGCACGCTGACCTGGTCAAGCTCAAGGTGGCTGCCGAGAACGCCAAGATCGCCCTGTCCCGGCGCGTCGAGTACGACCTGCTGGTGGATGTCGAGTTCGAAGGCGGTCGGAAGGAGACGTTCGAGTACGGCCTGCGGCGCGGGGACGTCGACCGGCTGGCCGAGCCCTACTACGTCCGGGCGATCAACCTGTGCCGGGACGCGCTGGCCAAGGCGAACCTCAGGCCCGACGACATCGACCGCCTGCTGCTGGTGGGCGGGACGACGCTCGCGCCGGGCCTGCGCGAGCGGCTGGCCGACCCCACCGCCGGGCTGGGCATCGAGCTCGACCACAGCCAGGACCCGACCACCGTGGTGGCCCGGGGCGCGGCGGTGGTCGCCGGCACGATCCCGTTGCCGCGCACCAAAACCGCGCCAGTGGCCGGTGAGTTCACGGTCGACCTCCGCTACCCGCGCACCACGAGCCTGCGCACGGTGCCGGTGGCCGGCCGGTTCGAGAGCGTGCCGGCGCGGGACTGGACCGGCTACCACGTGATCCTGGACAACGCGGAGGGCAAGCCGCCGTTCCGCACCGCGCAGGTCGCGCTCGACCCGTCCGGCGCGTTCGACACCGAGGTCCAGGTCAACGAGCTGACCGCGTCGAACTTCGCCGTGCTGCTGACGAACCCGGGCGGTGGGACGGAGAAGGTCCGGCCCGCGGCCATCGTGATCAACCACTGGGCGCAGGAGCCCGCCGGGCCGGTGCTGACCAACTCGGTCGGGCTGTCCCAGGCCGACCGGACGTTCGCGCCGATCCTCGCCAAGGGCACCCAGCTGCCGTCGTCGGCGCGCGAGATCTTCCACACGACGGTCGCGCTGCACCGCACCGACGCCGAGTCCGTCATCCGCATCCCGATCGTGGAGGGCGAGCACAAGCGCGCCGACCGCAACCACCAGGTGGGGCTGATCGAGATCCGGCCGAAGGACGTGCGCATCGACCTGCCGGAGGGCAGCGACGTCGAGGTCACGGTCGAGGTGGACGAGTCGCGCCGGGTGACCGTGGTCGTGGACGTGCCGCTGGTGGACGAGCAGTTCGAGGCGGTGATCGACCTGTCGAGCGTCCGCCCGCCGGCGGTCCGGGACCTGGAGCGCGAACTCCGCGCGGTGCGGCAGCGGCTGGAGGAGTTGCGCGCGTCGGCGCGGACGTCCGGTTCGGCGCAGGCCCGGAAGCGGCTCGACCGGCTGGACGAGGAACACCTGCTGGAAGGGGCGCAGGACGAGGTGCGCGCGGCGACCGAGGACAGCGGCAGCGCCTCGGCGGCCGATCAGCGGCTCCGCGAGATCCAGGCCGAGCTGGACGAGGTGGAGGCGGATGTCGGCCTGCCGCTGCGGCTGGCCGCGCTGTCCGAGGGGATCGACCGGTGTCGGGAGCTCGTGGGTCGGGTGGGTGACGACCGGGACCGGGCCGAGCTGGCCGAGTTCGGGCGTCGGCGGGACCTGCTGTCCCGTGCCGATCCCGACCCGAAGGCCGTGGACGAGCTGATCCTGCGGGCGGCGGAGTTCGAGCGCGACCTGATGAACCGGGACGGCACGCTGGACATCGCGATCTTCTACTACTTCCGGACGCACCGGCACGAGCTGGGCTCGCCGACGGAGGTGCGCCGGCTGATCGCGGAGGGAGAGGCGGCGATCAGGCGGAACGACTGGCAGGCGTTGCCGGCTGTCAACGACGGGTTGCGCCGGCTGTTGCCGCCGTCCGCGCCGGATCCCGTCGACGGCGGGATCCAGCTGCGACGAGGGCCGGGTCGATGACGGGTACGGACACGTTCGCGTACGAACTGGGTCTGGCGGCGGCGGCCGACCAGGCGCGCGCCGGCGACCACGTCGGTGCGTTGCACACTTTGGACCGGCTGGAGGAGGAAGGTCCGGAGAAGTGGGACCTGGTCGCCAGGGTGCACGCCCAGCGCGGTGATCTGGACGCGGCGGAGGCGGCGTGGCGGCGGGTGTTGGCGGCCAGGCCCGACGACCGGGACGCGTTGGAAGGGCTGCGGCGGGTCGCGTGGATCGCCGCCGGTGGCCGGCGTACCAACCCGCTGGCGGTGCGTGCGCCCCTGGTGGCCGCGGTGGCGCTGGTGGTCGCGGGCGGTGTGCTGCTGATACCCGTTCTGGCTGGTACGAGCGCCGGACCGGACGCCGTGCCGTCGGCGCTGCCGACCACGGCGAGTCCGGTCGAGTCGGTCGATCGGGCCGAGGAGGAGCTCAAACAGCGGCAGGACCAACTGCGCGCCCGTCTCGACGCGCTCGCGACGGGCGTGGCCGGGCCGGGCGTGCGGGCGACCCGGCGGGACCGGGACGTCGAGGTGGTGTTCGACAACGGCCTGTTCGCGCCGGACAGCACCGAACCGACCGCCGAGGGGCGGGACGAGCTGGCCGCCTTCGCGGCGCGGCTGAGTGGGTGGGCGGTTACCGTCACCGTCTTCGGGCACGGAGTGGTCGTGCCGGGCAGCCCGGCGACCGGTGGGTCGGGGGTCGCGGTTGCCCGTGCGGCGACGGCGGCCGAGGCGCTGTCTTCCGGGTCCGGGTTGGCGATGACGTCGTTCCTGGTCCGGTCGGCGGACCAGTCGACGGTGCCGCACCAGGGCACCGACCCTTCCGTGCAGGCGAAGAACCGGACGGTGACCCTCCTGATCGCCCCGGCGTGACCGGAGCCGCCCGTCGGCGGTGATCCGTGAGGTCGACTGTCGGGTCCGGAACCGCTGAGGCGACAATTCCGGGGCTCGGCCGGGATCGGCCGAACTGGTGAACCGGGGTGCGCGGCGACGACCACCGGCGGTATTCACGCGGTTGTAGTCGGTACGGGAGCGGTGATGGTGGTGCGGGTCGCCCTGTTGGGTGAGGTTGCCGTGCGGGTGCACGGGCAGCGGGTCGAGTTGGGGCCGCGGAAGCAGCGGTGTGTGCTGGCCGCGCTGGCGGTGGACCTCAACCGGCCGGTGCCGGTCGACCGGCTGGCCGAACGGGTGTGGGGAGCGGAGCCGCCCCGGCGGGCGCGGGAGACGCTGTCCAGCTACGTGTCGCGGCTGCGGCAGTTGGGCGTCGGAGTGGATCGGCGGTCCGGCGGGTACGTGCTGGTCGCCGACGACGACGTGGTCGATCTGTACCGGTTTCGGCGGCTGTGTGCGCGGGCTCGTGGTGCGGACGACGAGCGGGCCGCCGTGCTGTTGGGGGAGGCGCTCGACCTGTGGGCAGGCGAGTCGCTGGGCGGGCTGGAGAGTGATTGGGCGGTCGCCGAACGTGAGCGGCTGCGGCAGGAGCGGGTGGAGGTCGAGTGCGAGCTGACCGACGTCCGGCTGCGGCTCGGGCACGGCGCGGGGCTGGTGGCGGAGCTGGCGGCGCGGGCGGCCGAGTACCCGTTGGACGAGCGGATCGCCGGGCAGTACCTGATGGCGCTCCACCGGGCCGGGCGGTCGGCCGACGCGTTGGCGTACTACCGGGTGCTGCGCGCTCGGCTGGTCGAGGAGTTGGGCGCCGATCCCGGTGTCGCGTTGCGCGACCTGCATTCGCGGATTCTCGACGGTGAGCCGGTGCCGGTTGTTGCTCGGTCGCAGTCGGGTGTGACGCCTCGTCAGTTGCCGGCTGCGCCGACGCCGTTCGTCGGGCGGGACGACGAGATCTCCCGGCTGGACGCGGTGCTCGACCGGTCCGGTGGGACGGTGGTGATCTCGGCGATCGCGGGTACCGGGGGTATCGGGAAGACGTGGCTCGCGTTGCACTGGGCGCACCGGAATGCGGATCGGTTTCCGGACGGGCAGCTCTTCGTGGATCTGCGTGGGTTCAGTCCGGATGGGGCACCGATCGCGGCTGAAGCGGCGGTGCGCGGGTTCCTGGACGGGCTTGGCGCGGACCCGGCGAAGCTGCCGGTGGACCAGCACGCGCGGACGGCGCTGTTCCGAAGTCTGGTGGCGGACAAGCGGATGTTGATCGTGTTGGACAACGCCGCCGATACTGCGCAGGTTGCCGACCTGTTGCCTGGTACTGCTGCCTGCACGGTTCTGGTGACGAGTCGCAACCGGCTTACCGGGCTCGTTACCGGGCATTCGGCGCAGCATCTGCCGTTGGACACGCTCGGCGATGTGGAGGCTCGTGCGCTGCTCGCCGACCGGCTCGGTGCGGAGCGGGTGGCCGCCGAGGCTGACGCGGTGGCCGAGCTGATCGGGCTGTGCGGCGGTTTTCCGCTGGCGCTGAGCATTGTCGCCGGGCACGCGGCTGGTGGTTTGCCGTTGGCTGCGTTGGTGGCCGAGTTGCGCGAGTTCGGGCTGGGTGCGTTGGACGACAGCGACCCGGCGGCCAGCCTGCCCGCCGTGTTCTCCTGGTCGTACCGGGCGTTGGGCGACGCGCAGGCGCGGCTGTTCGCGCTGATGGGCGGTGCGCCTGGGCCGGATATCAGTTTGAACGCCGCGGCCAGTCTGGCGGGGGTGGCTGTGCCGCAGGTTCGGGTGTTGCTGCGGGATCTGGAGCAGGCTTCGCTGGTGGCGCGGGATGCGGGTGGGCGGTACCGGATGCACGACCTGATTCGGCAGTTCGCCGCGGAACGGGCCGCCGAACTGGTTGCCGAGTCCGGGCTGGAGCGGCTGATCGACTTTTTTGTGCGTACCGGCCATGCCGGGAACCTGCTGTTGCATCCGCATTTGACGCCGATCGGACTCGACTCGCCGGTGCCTGGTAGCAGCCCACAGGTCTTGGCGGACGATGTGGCGGCGTTGGCGTGGTTCGAGGCGGAGCACGCTTGTCTGCTGGCGACGGCGGAGACCGCGCTTGCGCGGGGGCTGGACCGTGCGGTGTGGCGGCTGGCGTGGGCGTTGACCAACTACCACTTTCGGCGGGGGAACCGGCATGACCAGCTTGCGCTGTGGCAGCGCGGGCTGGCGGCTGCGCAGCGGTTGGACGATCCGGACGCTCGGATCCTCGCGCACCGGATGCTGGGGCGGGCCAGCGCGGACGTGGATCGGCCGGACGATGCGGTCGACCACCTGTATCGGGCGTTGGCGTTGGCGGAGGAGACCGGGGCGCGGGCCGACCAGGCGCATACCCATCACGCGCTGTCCTGGTCGATGGAGCAGCTCGGTGACGGGGAACGGGCGTTGTCTCATGCGACGAGTGCGTTGGAGATCCACCGGACGCTGGGGAACCCGGCTTGGGAGGCGGACGCCTTGAACGCGGTCGGGTGGTGTGCTGCGCGGGTCGGGAGGCACGATTTCGCCCGTGAGCACTGCCAGGCGGCGCTGGATCTGCAACGCCGTCACGGTGATCGTGACGGGGAGGCGGATACGTTGGACAGCCTGGGGTTCATCGACCACGAGACCGGGCGGTACGAGGACGCGGTGGAGCACTTTCGGGCTGCGGTTGAGCTTTATCGGGAGCTGGGCAACGCCTATCAGGCTGTGAACACGTGGGATCGGCTGGGTGAGTCGCTGTCGGCGGTGGGGCGGGGTGAGGAGGCTTGCGCGGTGTGGCGGGAGGCCGAGTCGCTGTACCGGGAGCAGCAGCGTGGCGAGGAGGCCGACCGGGTGCGCCGACGTCTGGCGGAGCTCGTCGGCTGATCGCTAGGGCGTGGTCAGTGGGCGTCTGCCCGCGAAGCCCAGGTCGGCTCGGTGGTACCAGGACAGCTCCCGGTCGCCTTCCAGCCAGCACAGGAGCACCGGCACACCGTCCAATTCGGACGGGAAGTCCACCAGCAGCGGCGCGAAGCCCTTCAGTTCCGCGCCGGTTGCCTGCACGGTGCTCATCAGGTCGTCCAGGCGGGCCTGCGCGGCCTTGAACTCGGGTAGGCCGCCCAGGGTGGTGGTGTCACCTGCGTCGAGTGCGGCGGACAGCTCGGCGGCGTCGGCCCGTAGCGTGACGATCTCGTCCAGCATCGGCAGTAGGCGGGCCAGTTCTTGGCGTGCCTCGGGCAGGGTGAACAGTGCCAATGTCCTTACCTCGCCGTACCGTTGGGTTTCCGCCCGAAATCAGGTTACGCCTGGTGGCGGTTGGCCGGCCGGGGTGTCGTGGGGGGCGGGTGGACCGCCCCCGACGAACACTGGGTCTAGCGGAGCCAGCCCAGGCGTAGGAACACGGACTCGCCGGGCGCGTCCTTCACGCCGTCGTTGTCCACTACGCCCACCAAGCGCCGGACGGGGCCGTAGCCGACGACCGCGATGCCCTCGATCTTGTCGTGCGCGGTCGCCCCGTCGGCCTTCAGCGCGGGCAGCAGGTCACGGGCCAAGGTCTTGGCCACCAACGGCTTCGACTCGCCGGCGGGTGCCGGGGTCAGCGTCGAGATGTCCACCCGGTAGAGCTTCTTGGTGGTCGCCGCGTCGCCCCGCTGGTTGTCGCGTTCCAGCACGAGCAGCGTCCGGTCGTCCAGCGCGGTCACCTCGGACAGGCCGATCCAGCCGCCCGCCGGCGCGGTGCCCAGCGGGTAGGCCGCGAACGCCCACTCGCCCGTCGCCGGCGTGAAGCGGGCCAGGGTCGCCTGGCCGGGGACGTCCGCCTTCCACTCCCGCTGCACGGCCAGCCACACCTGCTCTGCGCTGCCTCGGCCGGTGACCGTGACGCCCTCGAAGCCGTTGCCGGTCGCGGTCGCCGCCACGGCGGCGGGGAGTTGCACCTCGCGCACCACCGCGCCTGACGGGGACACCTCCACCAGCAGGTTGGGCTTCTTCTTGGCGTCGCCCTCGGCGGCCAGCCAGTAGCCGCCGGACCGGCGGGCCGCGATGCCCTCGCCGTCGTAGCCGACCGGGTTGCCGTCCTTGGTCAGGGTCAGCTCGGTGCGGACCCGGGCGGGCGCGGACAGGGTGTCGATGGTGAGGATGCGGGTCGGGTTGTAGGCCGAGTCGGTCACCGAGACCACGTTGCGGTAGTCGCCGGGGATGCCGGACAGGCCGGACAGCGCGCCGAAGCCGATGCCGTCGGACACGATCGACGGCGTGCCCTGGTTGCGCTGCAACGTCACCGGGAGCGGGGTGTGGGTGAGGCGGTAGGAGCTCAGGGACGAGCGGACGCCGTCCTTCGCGGCGTCCTCCTCGGCGGACACGATGAGCGTGCCGGTCGCGGGGATCGGCAGCAGGCCCTCGGGGCCGACACCCGTCGGCAGTGCCTGGAGGAACTTCGGGCGGCGCGGGTCGTCCACGTTGTACACGGCCACCAGGTTCGCCCGCTCCAGGCCGACGAACGCGTACCGGTGCCGGCCGAACGTGGCCACCGCCAGACCTTCCGGTTCGGTGCCCTTGTTGTCCGAACGGCCGTCCGGGTACTGGCCCTGGCGGATCGCCACCTGGTCCAGCTCGTTGCCGGACGAGTAGACGACCTGGCCGGACTCGGCGTCGAACACCGTCCAGGTCCGCGAGCCGCCCTGGTAGTCGCCCTCGTCGGCGGTGCCGAGAGTGCGGTCGTCCAGCCACGCCACGGCGTCCGGCTCGCGTGCGGCGGTGATGGTCTGCGACGGGTCGATCCGGCCGTCGTCGGCGGTGTCCACGCCCTGGACGGTTGCCGTGCCCGCCGAGAAGTGGTTGACGACCTGCCCGGACTTCAGGTCCACGACCGCGATGTGGTTGTTCTCCTGCAAGGTGACCGCGACCTGGTTGCGGCCGTTGATGCTCACGTACTCCGGCTCCGGGTCGGTCGGCGCGCCCTCGGCGAGGCCGGTCAGGTCGACCCGGCGCTGCGTCCACGCGGTCGGCTTGCCGGTCAGGTCCACGATGGTCAGGTAGCCGGCCGGGGCCTGGGGGAGCGCGCCGTCGTTGACGTCCTCGTCGCGTTCGTTCTCGATCGCGATGGCGGCGTAACGACCGTCCTTGGAGATGTCGACGGAGTCCGGCTGGCCGCCCAGGTCGTGCGAGGCGACGACCTTCCGGCCGTCCAGGTCGACCACCACCAGCACACCGGACGGGGTGGCGCGCGACGGGGACGTGTTGACCGCGACCAGCGCGAGGCGGCCGACGATGTCCACGGACGTGGGCTCGCCGGGCATGGCCAGCGTGCCGTCGGGGGTCAGCCGGCCGTTGCGGACCTGGGTGAAGCCGATCCGCTTCGCGGGCGAGTCGGTGTAGACGACGGTTCTGCCGTCCGGGGTGGCGGCGGCGATCTCGGCCGCCGTGAGCTCACCGGCGGTGCTGTTGCGGAACACCGGCATGGTGTCGACCCGCTGGAACCGCTCCGGCACCGTCGCCACGGCGGGCGCGGTCACGAGCGACATGCCCAGCCCACCGGCCAGCAGACCGGTGAGAACTCGAACCATTCGGGTCACGGTGCCTCCAACGTCGACTACGGCGCGCGCTTTCTAACCCACGATGGCGACTTCGAGGTGAACGGGCAGTGGCCGGCCGGGTTCCCCCGATCTACCAGATATCGGACCGGGCGGCCAGGAAGCCCGTTCGGGTCCTCGTAGCCGTCAACTGACTCCCTCGTAGGCGGCGAGGACGAGGCGCTGGCCACGGCTGTCGTCGACCGGGCCCTCCGCGAGCATCCGGTTCATCGTGTAGGCGACGGTCAGTTTGTTGGCCGGATCGCCGAGGACCAGCGAACCGCCCCAGCCGCCCCAACTGCACGTGCCGCCGATGACCGCGAAACCCATGCCGTAGGTCATCTGCCAGCCGAGCAGGTAGTCGGTTCCCTCGTACTGCTGTTCCATAGCCCGCGCGGCCCCCGCTTCGGACAGCAGCCGCACCCCGAGCGCCGTGCCGCCGTTGGACAGCACCGACTGCACGGCGGCGACCGAACGCGCGTTGCCGTGGCCGTTCGCGGCGGGGATCTCCGCACGCCGCCACGGCAGGGTGTTCGCGACTTCGGCGGGGATGAGCGGGTTCGGTGGTGCGTCGTACAGCTCGGTCGGTGCCGGCGGCTCGGCGAGCGGTGGCGGGATGACCTCGGCCACGCGGTGGTCGTGTTCGGGGGACAGGCCGATGTGGAAGTCGGCGTTCAGCGGTCGGGCCAGTTCCTCGGCGAAGAACCGGCCCAGGGTGCGTCCGGTGACGCGCCGGACGAGTTCGCCGATCAGGTAGCCCTGGGTCAGCGAGTGGTAGCAGCCGACGGTGCCCGGTGCCCAGCGCGGGGACTGGGCGGCGAGGAGGGCGGCGGCGGTGTCGTGGTCGTAGAGGTCTTCGACGGTCAGCCGCCGGTCCCAGGTGGGTAGTCCGGCGGTGTGCGAGAGGATGTGGCGTACCAGCAGGGTTTCCTTGCCGGTGAACTCGGGCCAGTAGCGTGCGACGGGGGCGTCCGGGTCGAGTAGGCCCCGGTCGAACAGAACCAGCGCGCACAGGGCGGCCATGGTCTTGGTGGTGGACCAGACGTTGACGATGGTGTCCTGCTGCCACGGTGTGGTGCGTTCGGCGTCGGTGTACCCGCCCCACAGGTCGACCACCGGCTCTCCGGCGAGGAACACCGCCACCGAGGCTCCGACGTCCGTGCTGTCGAGCATGCCGCCGAATAACTCGCGCACTGCCTTGAACCGCTTGTCACAGGTACCGCCGATCTCAGCCATGCGCGGCACGGTAGACCGGCAGGGAGTGTTGGGGCGAAAGGATTTCCACCTCGCCATATGAGGCGGGTTCCGGGGGTGGCACCGAAGTCCTGCGGCCGACGTCGATCACGTTGGCAGCGTTGACCGTCCGATTCGGACCGATTTGGCCAACCCGCGCTCAGCTTCGGCCGACCGCGCCCAGTCCACGTCGGGACGGTGCGGCCGGTGCCGGCGTCTCCTCCACGGCCAGGGTGTCGTAGGCCGCGAGCCAGCCGGTGGCGCGGTAGTCCCCACGGCGGGTGAACACCGCGACGCCCTTGTCCGGGTCGTCCGGCGTGTCCGTGTCGGGGTAACGGACGTCCGTGGCCGCCTTGGTCGGCGTGGCCGGGCTGTGGTGCTTGCCGTGCCACGTGACAGCGCTCGCCGCCACCGTGCCCGTCACCGACGCGTGGCCGTCGTGCACGGCCAGCACGGCGGTCGTGGCACGTTCACGGAGCAGGGCCGTGTAGCCCGCCTGGTCCAGTTCGCAGCCTGCGGGCGGGCGGCCCGGTTTCCAGTCCGGCGAGCGGACGCCCCGGGCCACCGCCGACCGCCACATCTCCGGCACCAGGTCGTGCGCACGGGTCCGCGTCGCCATCTGCTCGCACAGCCACAGCAGCCGGCCCGCGCCGCGCCGGGGCGTCAGCCGCCGCCAGCGGACCCGCTGGTCCAGGTCGGCCGCCACGACCGCGATCCACGGGTGCACGGTCCCCAGCACGCCCTGCGCCGCCAGCCACGACAGGTACCGCGGAGCCTGGTCGAACACCGAGTGCAGGGTGGACAGCGGGATGCCCGCCGCGACCCGGCGTGGCTTGCCCGCCGTGAACAGGTGCGGCGAACGGGCCGCCAGCAGGAGCGCCGCGCGGGCCAGGTCGCCGGGCGCGGTGGTGGTCTGCGAGCCCAGGCCCTTCACCGACGCGGTGTGGGTGATCCGGGACGAGCGCCCGCCGGCCTTGATCACCGTCGCCACGGCGGGCCGCACCTGGTCGGGCACCGGGATCGCGGCCAGTTCGCGCACCGCGACCGACAGCACGAGGGTCAGCGCGTCCTCGGCGGCGTCCGGGTCCGCCGGCACCGGCAGCAGGCCCAGCGCGAACCGCAGCCGGTGGCCCGCGTGCGTGGACACCATCATCCGCGCGGTCAGCCGGCCCAGGTCGGTGATCGCCAGCCCGCCGTCGGGTCGCGTCGTGAGGTGGCCCTCGTCGACCAGGAACGTCACCGCGTCCTGCACGGGTTGCAGCGCGTCGTCGCCCTGCGCGTAGGCCAGGGTCTCCACCCACCACGCCTCGGCGTCCGCGAGGCTGGTGATCCGGCCCTGCAACACCTCGGCCAGCACGTGGTCGGGCAGGCTCTCGTGGATCCGCGAGTACACCGAGTAGCCCGCCACCAGCCGCGCCTGCCACCCGGCCCGCTGGTGCTCGTCCACGACCAGGTACGACCAGCCCTCGGTCTCGCCGGCCCCGATCCGCCCGGCCCGGCCGAACATCTGGAGCACCATCGACGTGTCCATGGTCTCGCCGCCGACCGTGGTGTCCCGCACGATCACCGCGCGCGCCGGCAGGTTCACGCCCGCCGCGACCGTCGAGGTGGCGACCAGGACGTCCGCCGCGCGTTCCCGGAACGCCCGCTCGGCGGCGTGCTTGTGCTCGTAGTCGGCGTAGTGCAGGCGGACCCCGACGTCCGCGCACACCTTGGTCAGCCCGTCGATGTCGTCCGCCGCCACGGTGTGCACGGGCGCGCCCCGTTCGGCGGCGATCGCCATCGCGGTGGACCGCACGTTGCGCTTGGAGCCGCAGAACACCAGCACGCTGCCCTGCTCGGCGGTGTGCCGGTTGGTCAGGTCGACCACGACCTGCTCGCGCAGCCGGGCGTTGGCCGCGTACCCGGAGCCGGCGGGCACGGTCGGCAGCTGCCACGTCACCCGGGACGGCCGCCAACTCGTCGCGACCAGCTCCGCCTCCAGCCACTCGGCGACCTCGGCGGCATTCGACACGGTCGCCGACAGGCCGACGATCCGGACCGGCGAGTCCGCGCCGCGCACCCGGGCCAGCAACGCCTCCAGCAGCGCGCCCCGGCCGGGCGTGCCGAGCAGGTGGATCTCGTCCACCACCATGCAGCCGACCTCGCCCAGCGCGGCCTGGAGCGACGCGGCCCGGCAGATCGCCTCGAACTTCTCCGTCGTGGCCACCCACAGGTCCGCCGCCCGGACGCGGTCCACGTCCACCGCGTACTCGCCGGACAGCCGTTCCACCCGCAGGCCCTGCGCCCGCCAGGTCTCCAGCTCGCGGTCGAGCTCGTCGGTGAGCGACCGCTGCGGCACCAGCCAGGCCGCCTTCCGGCCCTCTTCGAGGATGGTCTTGAGCACCGCCAGCATCCCGATCGCGGTCTTGCCCGCCCCGGTGGGCGCGGTGATCAGCAGGTGGCCGTCGTCGTCCAGGATGCGTGGCGCGGCCTGCGTCTGGGCTGGGTTGAGCAGCGGGAACGGCAGGTAGGGCAGCCATTCCGGCGGCACCAGCCGGTCCACCGGCGTCGGGTCGGGCGCGTCGGGTGCGGCCGGTTCGTGCAGGTCCCACAGCAGACCGAACGCCAGCCGGGCGGCCAGCGCCTGGTCACCCGCGACGGGTTCGCAGCGGTCCGGGACGATCCCGCCGACCTCGGACAGCCAAGCGGTGGCCTGGAGTTCGTCGTCGCCGGTGACGGTCTCCTGCTCCAGCCAGTGCCGGATCGACCGGTGCCGCACACCTTCCTGGTCGAGCAGGGCACGTAGGCCGGCGAACTCCGGGCGGTCCGGCATGATCACCCGGCCGCCGGTCACGCCCGGTGGCGGTTTGAGCGTCGGGTCGGTGGTCTTGGCCCACCACACCGGTCCCACGGCTTCGACCAGCGCCGCCGGCAGCACGGGTGGCTCGTCGCCCTGCGCGGTCGGCACCGCGTCGGACCCGGCCAGGATCGACCTGATCCGGGCCGCCATGACCGTGGTCGACATCCGCCGCGCCGGTCGTGCGGGCGGCACGTCCTCGGTGGGCTCTTCGTGGACGGGCAGGTCTTCGGTCGCCGGCTCGTCGTTCTCCGGCGCGGGACCGTCCGCGTTCCGGTCCGGCGGGTCGGCGGGCTTCGGCTGGGCCTTTTTCGGCTGGGGCTTCGCGGGCTGGGGCTTCGGCGGTGCCTCGCGGACGGTGGTCTCACGGGCCAGCGCCGCCAACTGGGCGTCCTCGGCGGCACGACGGGCAACCGCCTCGGGCCGCAGCTCGCCCAGCACGGACCGCTGCGACAGCTGCAACTCGCGCAACGTGAACGAAGCCGGGCACGTCACGCACACGACCGCCGCCTGCAACTGCTGCTTGCCCCGGTGCGGGTGCGACCGGTAGAGCCCGTGCAGCTCACCGGAACAGCTCGGACACCGCTTCTCCACCGGGATCGGCGACCACTGCCAGCCGGGCTCGTCGTAGCGGGCGATCGCGGGCTCCGGGCGGACACCCCACCGCGCCTCGACCACTCCCGCGACCGTGGTGTCGACCTGCGGCGACCCCTGGACCACGCATCGCCTCCACTACGCCCTCGGTGAGCACGCGATGCTAACCCGACTGCCGGAGGCCGCGCAGACGGCACGGCGGTGAGACGCGATCGTCAGGCGCGGCGGTACCGGACGGTGTTGCCGGTGCGGGTGCGGACCGCCATGCCCGCCCGGTGCAGGCGTCCCAGGTGGTAGGAGACCGTGGACGGCGCGAGGTGGTGTCGGCGGGCGAGTTCCGCCGTGGTGCGCGGGACGTCCAGGTCGAGCAGCAGGGCGTTGCGGGTGTGCCCCAGGACTTCGCCCAGGTCCGGGCAAGTCCCGGTCGCCGGGTAGACGAGGTGCACGGTGCGCGCGCCCAACGGGTCGAAGCCGACGCCGACGTGCCCGGCCAGCGTCGACGGGAGCAACAGCAGGCCGGCCTCCTCGCGGACCGACCGGTCGAACGGGCGGGTCACCAGAAGCGTGCCGTCGTGCCACCGGGTGCTGTGGTCGAGATCGCCGAGCACCGAGCCCAGACCGTCGCGGCCGGCTGCCCGGGACCGGCGGTCCACGTCCGACTCCAGCCGGCGGTGCACGGCGGGCCAGCGCGGTGCCAGGAAGTCCGCCCAGAACCGGGCCAACTCGTCCGCCAGGCGGTGCGCGAACACCTGCTCGCCCTGGTGCAGGCAGTCCAGCACGGGCCGGGCGTGCCGGCGGGACTGCGGGCCCGCGCACCGGCCCCGCACCCAGGCCGCGAGTTCGGCCGCGACCTGCTCGGGCGCGGTGGTCGCCACGGCGTGCAGTTCACCGTTGACATCCGGGTCGTAGGATGTGGGCAGCGGGTTGAGGAAGTCCGGCACGTAACCCCGGTGTTCGCCCAGGAAACCGGCCAGCAGCCGGAGGTCGTGGCGGGCGACGGTGTCACGTGCGGCGTGCGCCCACCGCGCGCCCTGGCGGATCCGGCCGTGCCACTGGTTGAGCACCGTGCCGATCTCCATCAGCGGGGACAGCGCGAACCGCGTCGAGGCCAGGGCGTTCGCGGACAGTTCGACCCGGATCATCGTCCCTCCCGGTGAGCGGCGTTCGAACGTGCTCGAATCTGTGGAGGCGCATCACGGTCGCGGCCACGATGCGGTTTATGCGCAAGCGAATGAGCTTATGGGCGGCTGCGGTGCTGGTCATCGCTGTTCCGCCGGCAGCGGTAGCCGCCGAGTCGCAATGGCAGGTGCAGGACTCGGCACCCTGGGGCACCCTGACCGCCGTCGCCGCCGGGCCGGAGGCGTTCGGCACGTGGGCGTTCGGCGTCGGGCCGCACGGTGGTTCGTTCGCGGTGCACGCGGTCGGCGAGTTCGCCGAGAAGTGGACGTCCGCGCCGGTGCCGGACGTCGGCCGCGTGCACCACGCGCACGGCGGGTGGGCGGTCGGGGATCGGGGCGCGCTGCGCTGGGTGGAGGGTGCCTGGCGGCGGGTGCCGTTCGCGACCCGGCCGGGTGTGACCACCAGCCTGAGGGTGGTGGAAACCGAGCCGCTGGACAAGGACCGGGCGTGGGCGGTCGGTGTGGAGACCGCGACCCGGTGGCAACGCGGTGTCGTGCAGCACTGGGACGGGTCGCGCTGGACCCCGGTCCAGGTGCCGGCCGGTGTGCTGGACGCGTCGAGCGAACTGACCGGTGTCCTGCCGTGGGTCGACGGCGTCGTGTACGCGTTCGGCGTCGACCACGACCGGTCCGGGGACCGCGTGCTGGTGCTGCGCTACGACGGGCGTACCTGGACGCGCCTGTCGGCACCACACCGGCCGGGGTACGACGAGCACGTGGCGGGCCACACCCCGGACTCCGCGCGGCTCGTCGGCTGGACCGCCCCGGCCGGCGCGCCGCCGTCCGCCCGCCGTCCCCTGGTGTACGCGGTGGACCAGGAGACCGGCGGACTCACCGCCGAACGCACCCCGGACGTCGCCGCCGAACTCACCGCGTCCGCGACCGAGTACGGAACTCCGATCGCCGTCGGGCACACGGCGGCCGGCCGGCCGTTCGCGGTCCGGCTGTGGGGCGACCCCGCAGACGTCCGGTGGGAGGCCGACCCGATGCCGGACGTCCGGGGACGGCTGCTGGCCGTCTCGGGGATGGTGGTGCCGAACATCTGGGCCGTGGGCGGCACCACCAGTGGACGTCCGTTGGTGCTGCGGAACAGCCCGTAGCGGGGCGACCGACCAACGGCGTGGGCCACGCCGCGTAGTCCAAGGGTTCCGCCGGGTTACTGCGGGTTTCTCCGGCGCGCCCGAGACTGAAATCGGGCGCCAGAGAAGGGAATTTGCGATGTTATCGGTCCGTAACGCACTGGCCTGCGCCATTGTGCTGACCGTGCTCGGTGTTCCGGCCGCGACGGCGGCCGAGCCGTATCCGACCACGATTCCCCTGCCCGACGGGTTCCGGCCGGAAGGGATCGCGATCAGCGGTCAAACGGCGTACTTCGGGTCGATGGGCACCGGGGCGATCTACCGGGTCGACCTGGCCACCGGGCGCGGTGAGCAGTTCGTCCGGGGCTCCGGGTCGGCGGTCGGGCTCAAGATCGACGCCAAGGGGCGGCTGTTCGTCGCCGGCGGCGGTGGCGGCACCGCCAAGGTCATCGACACCAGCAACGGCACGACGCTGGCCACGTTCCGGCTCGCCACGCGGTCCACGTTCGTCAACGACGTGGTGCTCACGCCGGAGGCGGCGTGGTTCACCGACTCGACGACCGCCGTGGTCTACAAGATCCCGTTCGGCCGGGACGGCTCGCTGCCCGCGCGGGCGGAGACGATCCGGCTCACCGGCGACCTCGTCTACCAGTCGGGCACCAACGCCAACGGCATCGAGACCACGCCGGACGGCAAGGGCCTGATCATCGCGCAGCACAACACCGGCAGGCTGTTCCGGGTCGACCCGGCGACCGGCGTGACCCGCACGATCACGGTGGCCGGCGGGCCGCTGAGCAACACGGACGGGTTACTGCGGGACGGGACCAGGCTGTACGTGATGGAGAACCGGAACAACCGGGTGGCGGCGGTGGACCTCGACGCGACCGGGTCGGGCGGCACCCTGCTGCGGCGGGTGACCGACCCGAGGTTCGACGTGCCGACCACGGCGGCGGCGTTCCAGGACCGGCTCTACCTGCCCAACGGGCGGTTCACCACGCCGCCGGGTGCCGGCACGACGTACACGGCGGTGGCGATCCCGAAGCCCTGACCCGTCGAGGACCGGTGGAGCCGGTGACGTCCGGCTCCACCCGGTTTCCTACTTGCTTTCGGCGAGGGTGTGCGCGACCAGCGCGTTGGCGTGCCCGTGGCCCATGCCGTGCTCGGACTTGAGCCAGGCGACCAGCTCCATGTGCTTGGTCAGCGGCGAGGACCGGATCAGCTCCTGCCACTCGGCGATCGGCCGGCCGTACTTCTGCTCGATGGACGGGAAGTAGCTCGCCGGTCCCTCGACCTCGCTCACGCCTGCTCCTGTTCCTGCTCGACCTGGCGGTTCCAGTCGGACTTCGAGGACTGCCAGCCGTCCTCGTCACGGCCCAGCCGCCAGTAGCCCGAGATGGACATCTGCTCGCGCGGCACCTCGCGCTCCAGCCGCAGGTGGCCGCGCAGCGCCTTCACCGTGCCAGCCTCGCCGTGCACGAACACCTGCACGCGTCCGGGCGGGAATTCCAGCCCGCGCACAGCCGCCACCAGGACGTCACCGCGCGGCGCGCCGTCGCGGTGCAGCCAGACCACGTCGAACGGCGCTTCCTGCTCGTCGTCCGGGCCGTCGACCTCGGCGAACACCTTGACGTCGGCGTCCGGGGGCAGCGCGTCCAGCGCGGCGGCGATGGCCGGCCACGCGCTCTCGTCGCCCGCCAGCAGGTGCCAGTCGGCGGTCGGGTCCGGTGCGTAGCCGCCGCCGGGGCCGGCGAAGTGCAGCACGTCGCCCGGCTGCGCCTTGGCGGCCCACGGCCCGGCCACGCCGGAGTCGCCGTGGACGACGAAGTCGATCGACAGCTCGCGGGCCTGCTCGTCCCAGTGGCGGATGGTGTAGGTCCGGGAGCGCGGCCACTGGTCGCGCGGCAGGGTCTCCCGGATCGCGGCCGGGTCGAACGGCTCCGGGTAGACCACGTCCTCCTGCGGGAACTGGAGCTTCACGTAGCTGTCGGTGAACGGCCCCGGCTCCAGCTCGGCCAACCCGTCCCCACCGAGCACAACCCTGACCATGCCGGGCGCGAGCCGCTCGGTGCGCACCACCCGCCCACTCTTCACCCTGGACCGCTCCGCCATGGACTCTCCTCACCAGCGATGACACCCTCGGTGTCCACCGTACGTCCCCGTGTCCACCTTCCCGGCGTAGTGGCCCCTTTTCACGCTCACCACCTCGCCCATGTCCGATTTCCGCCGGCCGTGGGAACCGCGTCGGTCGGGGAGGGAGGCCGGGTCTGCCGCAGGAAGGCTGGACGTCGGCCGACCACACCAGACGGGTGGCCCGGTGGAGCGAGATCCGCCGGGTCGAGGCGCGGGGCTGCTCGTTTCGTTGCGGGGTGACGGGCGGGCCACTTTGGTCCGCATTGGTACGGGTTTCCGGCGGCCGATTGGGCGAGGCTTGGGCCGCCGGCGGGACGTCGTCGGTGCGCCGGCAGAGCGTGGCGCGTGCCCACCGTGCGCGGCGGTGTGCTGCCCGTTTTCCTCATCCCACAGGGAGTTCTTGTGCCTATGTCCAGATGGCGGCGGGCCGCGCTGTTGAGCGCCCTTGCCGTCGTGTTCGCGCCGGCGGCGCTGCCGGCCGGTGCGGCCGAGGGTTCGTTGGCGGATCGGCTGGTCCGTGACGTCGGGGTGGACCAGGTGCACCGGCACCTCATCGCGTTGCAGCGGATCGCCGACCGCAACGGGGGCAACCGGGCCGCGCACACGGCCGGCTACCAGCAGAGCCTGGACTACGTCGCGGACCGGCTGCGGTCGGTCGGGTACGACGTGAGCACGCCGGAGTTCACCTGGGAACGGGTCACCGTGGACGCGGCCAAGGTGACCGCCGGGTCGGTGACGGCGGCTCCCACCCAGTTGGGCAACTCGCCGAACACGCCTGTCGGCGGGGTGAGCGGGCCGCTGGTGGTGCCGCCCGTGGACGCCACACCGGGCTGTGAGGCGGCCGACTACGCGGGGCTCGACGTGCGGGGTGGGGTGGCGCTGGTGCGGCGCGGCTCGTGCACGTTCACCCAGAAACAGGTGGTGGCGGCGGATCTCGGTGCGGTCGCGATCCTGGTGTACAACCACGTGAACGGGCCGGGGCTGGGGCAGATCAACCCGGCGCTGGCGCGGATCCCGTCGGGTGGCTTGACGGCGGTCGAAGGGGCGGCGTTGGCGGCGGTGGCCGGGTCGCAGTCTACTGTGGACATTCGTAGTCACATCGAGCCGACGACTAGTCGTTATGTGGTCGCGCAGACTAAGACCGGGCGTACGGACAACGTGGTGTTGGCAGGTTCGCAGGTGGACAGCCTTGAGACCAACGCTGGCATCAACGACACCGGCTCGGGCACGGCTGTGTTGCTGGAGTTGGCGCTGCGGCTGGGTTCCCGGCCGGATGTCAACAACGCGGTCCGGTTCGCGTTCTGGGGTGCGGAGGGTTCCAACACCGCGGCGGCGGCGTATTTGAGGTCGTTGACGTTCGAACAGCAGTTGGACATCGCGCTCTACCTGAACTCCAACTCGCTCGCCTCGGTCAACGCCGGGTACTTCGTGTACGACGGTGACAACTCGGCCGGGTACGGTCGGATGCCCTACGGCTCCGCACAGATCGAGCGCGCGTTCGCCGCTTACCTGAACGGTCGGGGAATCCCGACTGAGGACACCAACTTCGACCGCGCCTGGGACCACACGCAGTTCATCAACGCGGGTATCCCGACCGGTGGACTGTATGCGGGTTCGTTCGTCGCCAAGTCGCCGGCGCAGGTCGCGAAGTGGGGCGGCACGGCCGGGGTGTCGTTCGACCCGTGCCACCAGTCGCGCTGCGACAACCTCGGCAACGTGAACCGTACCGCGCTGGACCGCAATGGCGATGCTTTTGCCTACGTGGTCGGCACTTACGCCATCTCCACCGAGGACGTCAACGGCGTGCCGTCGCGGGCACAGCGTGCCGCGGCGCGGGTGGCTGCTCGTGGTGCCGGCCTTACCGACTCCCGCTGACGGCGTGTTTTCCACTGTGGAAAGGACATCGATGTTCGCATTGACGAGGACACGGCGGGTCGCCGCCGTGGTGGGCGCGGCGGTGATCGGGCTGGGGCTGGTCACGCCGGTCGCCCAGGCCGGGACGTTGGCGGACCGGCTGGTCCGGGACGTGACCGTGGACAACATCAACCGGCATCTCATCGCGTTCCAGCGCATCGCCGACCGCAACGGCGGAACCCGGGCCGATCCGACGCCGGGCTTCCAGGACACCGTCGCCTACGTGAAGAACAAGCTGTCCGGCGCCGGGTTCGACGTGAACGTGCAGGACTTCACCTACGACCGGGACGTCATCGACGCGGCCGTGGTGCAGGTCGGTTCGACGCGGGCCAACCCGACGCCGCTGAGCGGTTCGGTGGACACGCCGGTCGGTGGCGTCACCGGGCCGCTGGCGGTGATACCGCCGGACGACACGCCTGGGTGTGATGCGTCGGACTACGCGGGGCAGGACGTGCGTGGCGCGGTCGTGCTGGTGAAGCGTGGTGTGTGCACGTTCACCGTGAAGCAGAACGTGGCGGCTGCGTTGGGTGCGAAGGCGCTCGTGGTCTACAACTACGCCGTTGGCAATGCGTTGGGTTACGTGGATCCGACGCAGGCGAAGATTCCGACTGTGATTGTCGGTATGAACGCGGGTGCGTTGCTGGTGAACCAACACGGGCAGCAGGCCACTGTGGACATTCGGCGGCACATCGAGCCCACGGTGAGCCACAACGTGATCGCGCAGACCCGGACCGGGCGCACGGACAACGTGATCACGGTCGGCGGCCACCTGGACAGCTTCCGCGCCGGGCCCGGGATCAACGAGAACGGCAGCAGCATTTCGACTGTGCTGGAACTGGCGCTCAAGGTCGGGCCGGCGCCGCAGGTCAACAACGCGGTGCGGTTCGCGTTCTGGGGTGGGGACCCGGTGAACTCCGGTTCGATCGGGTATCTGCCGTCGTTGAGCTTCGAGGAGCAGTTGGACATCGCGCTGTACCTGGATGTGCAGGCGGTGGGGTCGTCCAACGGCGGGTATTTCGTGTACGACGGGGACAACTCGGACGGGTTCGGTCCTACGCCGTACGGCTCGGCGCAGATCGAGCGGGCTTACCAGAACTTCTTTGCCGGTCGGGGTATTCCGACCGAGGGTACGAATGTCGCTGGGACGACTGCCGGTGACTACTCGACGTTCATGCGGGCGGGGATTCCGACCGGTGGGCCGTACTCCGGGATCCAGCTGATCAAGACGCCGGCGCAGGCGGCGAAGTGGGGCGGTGTGGCGGGTCTGCCGTTCGACCCGTGCCACGACGCGGCTTGTGACAACCTCGGCAACATCGACCGGCGGATCCTGGACACGAACGCCGACTCGATCGCGTTCGTGGCGGGGACCTATGCGATCTCCACCGAGGACGTCAACGGCGTGCCGTCACGCGCGGCACGGGCCAAGGCGCGAGTCGCGGCCAGGGCCCAGGCAACCACCCGGACGGCGGCTTCGGCCTCCTGAAAGGGTAAACGGTGGGCCGGGTCCGCAGGGGATCCGGCCCACCGTCCTGTGTGGACCTTCAGACCGCCGGGTGCAGCGGGACGTGTTCCGGGCCTCGGCGGTGTAGGTCTTGCCATGCTCGGCTGAGGCGGCGCACCAGCTCGGTCAAGGTTTCCGTCGGCAGGGTGTAGGGCAGGCGGATGAAGTTGTCGTGGCCGCCGGATGGATCCGTTGCCGAGCCGGGGACGATCTCGACGCCGTGTCGTAAGGCGATCTGGGCGAATACCCTGGCATCGGTGCCGGGCAGTTCCACCCACAGTGCGGAGCCGCCGTCCGGCATGCGCCAGCACCAGTCGGGCAGGAACTCGGTCAGCAGTTCCCGCAGGTGTTCCAGCCTGCCGCGCATCACGACGGCGCGGTTCGCGACGATCTCGTCCAGCCTGGGCAGCACCTTCGCGGCCAGGGCCTGGTCCAGGACCGGGCCGGCCAGGTCGGCGCGGACCTTGTAGCGGGCGAGTCGTTCCACCACGTCGGTCGACCCGCGCAGCCAGCCGATCCGCAGGCCGCCCCACGCCGCCTTGGCAAGGGAACCCACGGTCAGCACCTCCCCGCGGGCCGCGCCGAACGCGGCGATCGGGGGCGGCACGGTCAGGCCGCCCGTGCCCACCGACATGTACGCGTTGTCCTCCACCACCGGAACCTGGTGGCGTGCCGCGATCTCCGCCACCCGCCGCCGGCGTGCGGCCGACATCAGCAGGCCGGTCGGGTTGTGGAACGTCGGCATCAGGTACAGCAGCGCGGGCTCGTGCTCGGCGAGCGCCCGGGTCAGGCCGTCCACCCGGATGCCCTCCTCGTCCAGCGGCACGGACACCAGGGTCGCGCCTGCCGCGCGGAACACGTCCAGGCAGCCCGGCCAGCTCGGCTTCTCCACCACTACCACCGCGCCCGGACGCAGGTACATCTGCGTCACCAGGCCCAGCGCCTGCTGCGCGCCCGTGGTCACCAGCACCTGGTCCGGCACGGTCGTCAGGTCCAGCCGGTCGTAGTAGCGGGCGATCTCCTCCCGCAACGGCGGGTAGCCGCGCGGGAACAGGCCGGTGTCGGCGAGCAGGCCGTCCAGTTCGGTGGCGACCAGATCCCTTGTGATACCAGCCAGTTCCGGTGCGGCGGGCTCGACGGCGAACGACAGCGAGATCACCTCGCCAGGGCCGTCCACCAGTCGCTGGAAGATCGACGTGGCACGGCCGCCCGGCACCCGGCCGTCCGCGCCGGACCGTGGTCTCGGTGCGGTGCGGCTGACTCTGGTGCCGCTGCCGCGTCTGCTGTCGACGACACCGCGTCCGCGCAACTCGTCGTACGCGGCGACGACCGTGGCACGGCTGGTGTGCAGCAGTTTCGCCAGGTCGCGTTCGGACGGCAGGCGTTCGGCCGGCCGCAGGTCACCCGCGCGCACCGCGCGGGCCAGTGCCGAGGCGAGCCTCCGGTACAGCGGGCCGCTCGTGCCCGCCCAGTCGCCGAGGATTTCCACCAGCTCGGCCGGGTCCTGGTAGCGCTCCATCATCCGCCCCCATGGCTCGTCGTGGAACGGCGTCAAGCTAACTGCGCGGAGCGCCAGGCTGAAGGAACACACCGGCAACAACGCCCGGATGGCGGTACGGCGGCCGATCGGATGATGCCGATCGGAGCGGTCCGGCTGCGGCCGTTCGGACGCCGGGTCGAACAGTCCCGACGGGGCACCGGCCGAAGTGGACCGGTCGGCGGAATCGGGAAAACGGTCCAGTTTCCCGGTGTTTGGCTCGGGTGGACCGGGCCGCCCGGGAGAAAGGCTGATACCACCTGCGGGCCGCCGATCGGACCGCCGTCGATCTCGGGACGGAATCCATGCGCTCAGCCGCCACCTGCCTCGTCCGGCTCTTCCAGTCGAGAGTCGCCGCCGACCCGACCGCCGTCGCGGTCGTCGCGGACGGTGTCGAACTGGACTACGCCGGACTCGACGCCCGTTCGTCCCGGCTGGCCCGACTGCTGGCAGCCCGGGGCGCGGGGCCGGAGCGGGTGGTCGCGGTCGCGGTGCGCCGGTCGGCGGACCTGATCGTCGCCCTGCTCGCGGTGGCCAAGACCGGCGCGGCGTACCTGCCGCTGGACGCCTCCTACCCGGCGGACCGGCTCGCGGCGATGCTGGACGTGGCCCGGCCCGTGCTCGTCCTCGCCGACCGGGCCGGTGGGTTCGACCTGCCGACGGTGCTGGTGGACGACCTGGCGGACGCGCCGCCGTTCACCGTCGAGGCGGGCTGGGAGCATCCGGATCGGCTCTGTTACGTCATGTTCACCTCCGGGTCGACCGGCGAGCCCAAGGGAGTCGCGGTGACCGACGCGGACGTGGTGGCGCTGGCGACCGACTCGGCGTTCCGGGACGAGGCGCACCGCCGGGTGCTGGTGCACTCGCCGGCCGCGTTCGACGCGTCGACCTACGAGATCTGGGTGCCGTTGCTGGCCGGCGGCACGCTGGTCGTCGCGCCGCCCGGTGACGTCGACCTGGACGTGCTGGCAGCGGCGATCGTGGACGGCGGTGTCACCGCGCTGTGGCTGACCGCCGGGCTGTTCGCGCTGCTCGCCGCCGAGAACCCGGGTTGCCTGGCCGGGGTGCGGCAGCTGTGGGCGGGCGGCGACGTGCTGTCCGCCGAGGCCGTGCGCCGGGTGCGCCGGGCGTGCCCGGACCTGGTGGTGGTAAACGGCTACGGGCCCACCGAGACCACGACCTTCGCCACTTCGTACCCCGTGCCGGACCTGGTGCCCGACCCGGTGCCGATCGGGCGGCCGTTGGACGACATGGAAGTGCTCCTGCTGGACGAACGGCTGCGTCCGGTCGCGGATGGTGAACTGGGCGAGGTGTACCTCGCCGGGCCCGGGCTGGCGCGCGGCTACCTGCGGCGACCTGGGCTGACCGCCGAACGGTTCGTGGCCGCGTCGGCCGGCGGGCGGATGTACCGGACCGGCGACCTCGGGCGGCGGCGGAACGGTGTGATCGAGTTCGCGGGCCGCGCCGATGGGCAGGTGAAGGTGCGCGGATTCCGCATCGAGCCCGCCGAGGTGGAACGGGTGCTCGCGCGGCGGTCCGACGTGGCCGGGGTGACCGTGATCGCCCGTGAGGACCGGCCGGGTGACAAGCGGCTGGTGGCCTACGTGGTGCCGCGCGGACCGGTGCC
This sequence comes from uncultured Saccharothrix sp., assembly GCA_965995405.1. GTDB lineage: Bacteria > Actinomycetota > Actinomycetes > Mycobacteriales > Pseudonocardiaceae > Actinosynnema. The sequence continues at coordinate 31,577 of CBHFOL010000001.1, read as the reverse complement.
CCCGGAACGCCTGATCGCCGCTGTCGCCGACGTGCTGCCCGGGTACATGGTGCCGTCCGCCGTGGTGCTGCTCGAAGCGATCCCGTTGACCGCCAACGGAAAGGTGGACCGGCGCGCGCTGCCCGCGCCGCTGGTGGCGACGGTGGGCCGGGCTCCCCGCAACGAGCGCGAGGCGGCGTTGTGCGAGGTGTTCGCCGACGTGCTGGGCGCGGACGTCGACATCGACAGCGATTTCTTCGCCCTGGGCGGGCATTCGCTGGCCGCGATGCGCCTCGCCGGTCGGCTGCGGACCCGGCTCGGCGTCGAAGTCGGGATGCGGGCCGTGTTCGAACACCCGACGGTGGCCGAACTCGCCGCACACCTGACCGACGCCGTGGTCGCCGGTCTGCCGTTGCGGCGTGCCGAACGGCCCGACGTGCTGCCGGTGTCGCCGGGCCAGCGCGGGCTCTGGTTCCTCAACCAGGTCGACCCGACCGACGCGAGCTACCACATCCCGTTCGTGCTGCGGATGACCGGCGAACTGGACCGTGTGGCACTGGCACAGGCGTTGGCGGATGTCGTGGCACGGCACGAGATCCTGCGCACGGTGTACCCGTCGCACGACGGGGTGCCCGTGCTGAATGTGGTCGACGTGTCGGTGACGATCGAGGACGGCGACGACCTGGCCGAGGCTGCGGCACGCCCGTTCGACCTGGCCGCGGAACCGCCGATCCGGGCTCACCTGTTCCCGATCGACGCCGAAACCCACGAGCTGCTCCTGGTCCTGCACCACATCGCGGCCGACGGCTGGTCCCTCGCACCGCTGGCCACCGACCTGTCCACCGCCTACACCGCCCGCCTGGACGGCGAAAGTCCACAGTGGACCGAGCTGCCGGTTCAGTACGCGGACTACGCACTGTGGAAGCGGATCGGGCCGGTGGACCACTGGCTGGACGCGCTGGCCGGGCTGCCGGAGGAACTGCCGCTGCCGGTGGACGGTGCCCGCACCACGGGTTCACCCGGCCGCACGTTCGAGTTCACCGTCCCCGCCGCCGTGCGGGACGGGCTCGTCACGTTGGCGGGGGAGAGCGGCGCGAGCCTGTTCATGGCCCTGCACGCGGGGCTGGCCGCGCTGCTGTCGCGGTTGAGCGGCGGCACGGACATCCCGATCGGCACCGCCGTGGCCGATCGTGGTGACGCCCAACTGGACGAGCTGGTCGGGTTCTTCGTCAACACGCTGGTGCTGCGCCTGGACACCGGCGGCGAGCCCACGTTCCGGGAACTGCTGGTCAGGGCGCGGAATGCCGACCTGACCGCGTTCGCCCACCCGGACGTGCCGTTCGAGAAGCTGGTCGAGGAGCTCAACCCGCCCCGCGCGGCCGGCCGCCACCCGCTGGTGCAGACCCTGTTGGTGCTCCAGAACGTGCCGGACCCGGTGGCCGACCTGCCCGGCCTGCACACCGAAACCCGGCTGGAGCCGCTGCGGACGGCCCGGTTCGACCTGTCGTTCACCTGCGCCGAACGCCCGGACCGCATCACCGGGCTGCTGGAGTACCGCACCGACCTGTTCGAGCACCGGACGGTGGTCGCGCTGGCGGACCGGCTGGTGCGGCTGCTGGCCCGTGCGGTCGCCGAGCCGGACGTGCCGGTGACCGCGCTCGACCTGTTCGGCCCCGCCGAACTGGACCGGGTCCTCGCCCTCGGGCACGGCCCGGACCACGAACTGCCCGCGACCGACCTGGTGACTCGGCTCGAACAGGTCGCCGCTGCCCATTCGGACCGGCCTGCACTGCGATTCGGCGATCTGGAACTGACCTACGGCGAGCTGAACCGCCGCGCCAACCGACTGGCGCACCACCTGATCTCCCAGGGGATCGGCCCGGACACCAAGGTCGCCGTGGCGCTGCCGCGTTCGGCGGATCTGGTGACCGCGCTGCTCGCGGTGCGCAAGACCGGCGCGGCGTACGTGCCGATCGACCCCGACCATCCGGTCGAACGCATCCGCCATGTGCTGGACGACGCGCGTCCCGCGTTGCTGCTGGAACGGCTGCCCGATGTCACGGACCAGCCGGACACCGACCCGACCGACGGCGACCGCACCCGACCGGTAGCCGGCACCGATCCGGCGTACGCGATCTACACGTCCGGCTCCACCGGCAAGCCCAAGGGTGTCGTCGTGCCGGTCGACGCGCTGCACAACTTCCTGATCGCCATGAACCGGCGGTTCCCGCTCGACGGGGCCGACACGCTGGTCGCCGTCACCACCGCCGCGTTCGACATCGCCGCCCTGGAAGTGTTCCTGCCGCTGCTGACCGGCGCACGGGTCGTCGTCGCGCCGCGTGACGTGGTCCGGGATCCCAAGGCGCTGGCCGAATTGATCACGGCTGTCGGCGCGACGATCATGCAGGCCACGCCGTCGCTGTGGCAGGCGCTGGTGGCGGAAGCGCCGGACGCGGTGCGTGGCCTGCGGGTGCTGGTCGGCGGCGAAGCCCTGCCGCCCGCGTTGGCCTTGCGGCTCAAGGAACTCGCGGTCGACGTCACCAACCTGTACGGCCCGACCGAGACCACGGTCTGGTCCACCGCGCTGCTGCTGGACGACAATCCGGTCTCCATCGGCGAACCGGTCGACAACACCCAGGTCTACGTGCTGGACCGGCGGCTCGAACCTGCCCTGCCCGGCACGGCGGGCGAGCTGTACGTCGGGGGACTCGGGCTGGCGCGCGGCTACCACGGCCGGCCGGGGCTGACCGCCGAACGCTTCATCGCCAACCCTTTCGGCGACGGCCGGCTCTACCGCACGGGCGACCTGGCGCGCTGGGCTTCCGACGGGCGGCTGGAGTACTTGGGTCGGGTGGACCACCAGGTCAAGATCCGTGGCTTCCGGGTGGAACTCGGCGAGATCGAAGCCGTCCTCGTCGGGCACGAGGCGGTGACCGGCGCGGCGGTGGTGTTGCACGACCAGGCGCTGGTGGCGCACGTCGTGGCGGACCCGGACGTCGACCGGGAGGCGTTGCGCGCCCACGTGGCGGCGGCCCTGCCGGACTACATGGTGCCCGCCGCGTTCGTGGTGCACACCGCGTTCCCGTTGACCCCCAACGGAAAGCTCGACCGCGCCGCGCTGCCCGCGCCAGACGGCACGGCTTGGGCGTCGACCACTGCGGAACGTCCCCGTGACCCCCGTGAAGAGATCCTGTGCGAGCTGTTCGCGGAGGCATTGGGCCGTGCGGTCGGTGTCACCGACGATTTCTTCGCCCTGGGTGGGCATTCGCTGCTCGCGGTACGGCTGGTCGGCCGGATCGCGGAGGTGTTCGGCGTCGACCTGCGGGTGCCGCAACTGTTCGAGACGCCCACGGTCGCCGGGCTGGCCGGTAAGCTGCGGGGCGAGGCCGGTCCGCCGCTGCGCCGGATGCCGCGCCCGGCCGACGTGCCGCTGTCGTTCACCCAGCAGCGGATGTGGCTGCTCAACCGGTTCGAGGACACCGGCGCGCTGTACAACATGCCGTTGGTGTTGCGCCTTTCCGGACCGCTCGACCGGGCTGCGCTGCGGGCCGCGCTGACCGACGTGTCCGCGCGGCACGAGGTGCTGCGCACGACGTTCCCGGAACAGGACGGGCGGCCGGTGCAGCACGTGCTCGCCGAATGTGAGCCGCCGCTGCGCATCCAAGCCGCTCAAGCATCCACAGTGGACGAATTGGTGCTGGTGGAGGCGCGGCGGTCGTTCGACCTGACGGTAGAGACGCCGTTGCGGGCGCACCTGTTCGAGCTGGACGAGCATGAACACGTGCTGCTGGTGGTGCTGCACCACATCGCGGGCGACGGCCCGTCCACCGGCCCGCTGACCCGTGACCTGTCGACTGCCTACCGTGCACGATTGGTCAGTGAAGCTCCACAGTGGACAGAACTCCCCGTGCAGTTCGCGGACTACACGCTGTGGCAACGGGAACTGCTCGGCGCGGAGAGCGACCCCGGCAGCGTGCTGTCCGCGCAGCTCGACTACTGGCGGGAGGCGCTCGCCGGACTGCCCGAAGCGCTCGACCTGCCCACCGACCGGCCCCGCTCGTCCACGCCGGGCCACCGGGGCGGCACCATCCCGATCACGATCCACCCGGAACTGCACCGAGCGCTGGCGGACGTGGCCCGCGCGCACGGCGTGACGGTGTTCATGGTGCTCCAAGCCGCCGTCAGCGCCCTGCTGACCAGGTTGGGCGCGGGCACGGACATCCCGCTCGGCAGCCCGGTCGGCACCCGTGCCGACAAGGCGCTGGACGACGTGGTCGGCTTCTTCGTCAACACGTTCGTGCTGCGCGCGGACACCTCGGGCGACCCCACCTTCGGCGAGCTGCTGGCCAGGGTGCGGGCGGCGGACGTCGGCGCGTTCGCCCACCCCGACGTGCCGTTCGAACGCCTGGTCGACCGCCTCGCGGGCGACCGCAGCCGCGCCGGACACCCGCTGTTCCAGGTGTTCCTGGCCTTCCAGCCGGAACTCGCCCACGAACTGGACCTGCCCGGGATCACCGCCGACTTCGTCATGCCGGTGGTCGGCGTGTCCCGGTTCGACCTGACCTTCGACCTGACCGAACGCCCCGGGCACGGCGGCGTGGCGGGTGTGCTGGAGTTCAGCGCCGACCTGTTCGACCACACCACCGCCGAACGGATCGCCGACCGGTTCACCCGGCTGCTCACGGCGGCCGTCACGGACCCGACCCGGCGGATCGGCGCGCTCGACCTGCTCGGCCCCGAGGAGCACGACCTGGTGGCACGCCGCTGGGTCACGTCGGGCGACCCGACCACCCCGAGCACCCTCCCCGACCTGGTCACCGCACAGGCCCACCGCACACCCGACGCGCTGGCCGTGGTCGCCGAGTCCGGTGGCGTCGAACTGACCTACCGGCAGCTCAACGAGCGCGCGAACGCGTTGGCACAACGCCTGATCGGGCTGGGAGCGGGACCGGACCGGCTGATCGGCCTGGCGCTGCCCCGCTCGGCGGACCTGGTGGTGGCGTGGCTGGCCGTGCTCAAGTCCGGCGCGGCGTACGTGCCGATCGACCCCGCGTACCCGGCCGACCGGATCGCGTTCATGCTCGAAGACGCCGCGCCCGCGCTGCTGATCACCGCCGACGGGTTCCCGGCCGATCAGGTGCCGGTCGTGCGGGTCGGCCCGGAACAGTCCCCGACGGACCCGACCGACGCCGACCGCACCCGCCCGATCACCATCGACGACGCCGCGTACGTCATCTACACCTCGGGCTCCACCGGACGGCCCAAGGGCGTCGTGGTGACGCACCGGGGCGTGGCCGGAATGGTCCGGTCGCACGTCGACAAGCTCGACATCGGTGTGGGCAGCCGGTTCCTGCTCGCGGTGTCCATCGCGTTCGACGTGTCGATGGCCGATATCACCATGGCGCTGTCGACCGGGGCCACGCTGGTGCTGCCCGCGCCGGACAAGCAGGTCGCGGGCGACGAACTCGCCGGCCTCATCGACGCCCACGGCATCACCCACACCGACCTGGTGGCCGCCGTCCTGGCGTCGCTGCCGGACCGGGAACTGCCGTCGCTGCGCGGCCTGATCGTCGGCGGCGAGGCGTGTTCCGCCGACCTGGCCGCCCGCTGGGCGCCGGGACGCACCCTCGTGCACGTCTACGGCCCCACCGAATCCACCGTCGTGGCCACGATGAGCGCGCCCGCGACCGGTCGGACCGCGCCGCCGATGGGCCAGCCGATCCCCGGTACCCGGGCCTACGTGCTGGACCCGGCGCTGCGACCGATGCCGGTCGGCGTGCCGGGCGAGCTGTACCTGGCGGGTGACGGCGTGGCGCGCGGCTACCTGCACCGCCGTGGGCTGACCGTGGAACGGTTCGTCGCGGACCCGTTCGGCAGGCCCGGCACCCGCATGTACCGGACCGGTGACGTGGTGCGGTGGCGCGGCGACGGGAACCTGGAGTTCGTCGGCCGGGCCGACCAGCAGGTGAAGATCCGGGGCTTCCGGGTCGAACTGGGCGAGGTGGAGAGCGTGCTGGCCCGGCACCCGGACGTGGCGCGGGTCGCCGTCGTGGCAGGGAACGACCAGGCGGGACGGCGGCGGCTGTTCGGGTACGTGGTGCCCACGCCGGGTCACGAGGTCGATCCGGCTCGGGTCCGGGAGCACGCCGCGGTGACGCTGCCCGACTACATGGTGCCCGCCGCCGTGGTCGTGCTGGACCGGTTGCCGTTGAGCCCCAACGGGAAGCTCGACCGGGCCGCGCTGCCCGTGCCGGATCTCGGCGCGGCCGGCTCGGGACGTCCGCCGCGCACCCCGCGCGAGGCGCTGCTGTGCGAGCTGTTCGCCGAGGTGCTGGACGTGCCGACGGTCGGCGTGGACGACAACTTCTTCGAGCTGGGCGGCGACAGCATCGTCTCCATCCAGCTGGTGAGCCGGGCGCGGGCGGCGGGTCTGGCGTTCAGCCCGCGCCAGGTGCTGGAGCACCGCACGGTGGAACGGCTGGCCGCCGTCGCGGTCGCCGCCGCCGAGACCGCCGAGGAACCCGACGCCGGACTGGGCGACGTGCCGGCGACGCCGATCGTGCGGTGGTTGGAGGGTCGCGGCGGGCCGGTGGATGCGTTCCACCAGTCGGCGCTGCTGCGGGTGCCCGCCGACCTGGGGGAGCGGCGGCTGGTCGACGCAGTGCAGACCCTGTTGGACCACCACGATGTGCTGCGCGCCCGGATCTCGACCGACCGTCCTGAGTGGACGGTCACCGTGCCGCCGCGCGGCGAGGTGCGTGCGGAGGATTGCGTGCGGCGGGTCGGCGTGTTCGACGAGGAAGCCCTGGCCGGGCACACCGAGTGGGCCGCCGCCGAGCTGTCCCCGCCGGATGGGCGGCTGCTGCGGGTCGTGTGGTTCGACGCCGGTCCCGAGCAGCCGGGGCGGCTGCTGGTGGTCGTGCACCACCTCGTCGTGGACGGCGTGTCGTGGCGGATCCTGCTGCCCGACCTGGCCGAGGCGTGGCGGACGCCCGGTGCCCCGTTGCGGCCGGTCGGCACGTCGTTCCGGCGCTGGGCCGTGCGCCTCGCCGAACAGGCCGATGCGCCGGAGACCCTGGCGGAACTGCCGCACTGGCAGCACGTCCTGGCTACCCCGGACCCCCGCCTGGGCACCCGTGACCTGGACCCGGCGGTCGATGTCGTGGCACGCGGTCGCACCATCACGCTCACCCTCCCGGCCGCGACCACCGGGCCGCTGCTGACCACCGTGCCCGCCGCGTTCCACGCCGGCGTGGAGGACGTGCTGGTCACCGGCCTGGCGTCGGCGCTGGCCCGGTGGCGGGAGCGGGACGCGGTGCTGCTGGATGTGGAGAGCCACGGCCGGGAGGAGTTCGCCGACGGCATCGACCTGTCCCGGACGGTCGGCTGGTTCACCTCCATCGCGCCGGTCCGGCTGGACGTCGCCGACCACGACCCGGCGCGGCTGCTCAAGCGGGTCAAGGAAAGCCTGCGGGCCGCCGCCGACCGGGGCCTGTCGTTCGGCCTGCTGCGGCACCTCAAGGGCCACGCGTTCGGCACGCCCAGGGTGGAGTTCAACTACCTGGGCCGGTTCGCGGTCGCCGAGCAGGCGGACTGGACGCCGGAACGGGCACTGGGCGGCGCGGAGGACCCGCGCACCCCGTTCGCGCACGAGCTGGAGATCAACGCGGTCACCGAGGACCGGCCGGACGGCCCGCGCCTGGTGGTGGAGCTGACCTGGCCGGGTGACCTGCTCGCCGAGGACGACGTGCGGGAGCTGGGCGCGCTCTGGTTCCGCGCACTGGACGGGCTGTGCCGGCTCGACCGCGGCGGGCACACCCCGTCCGACTTCCCGCTGGTGCGGCTCACCCAGCCCGAGGTGGACCGGCTGGACGCCGAGGTGCCGGGCCTGACCGACGTGTGGCCGCTGAACCCGTTGCAGGAGGGCATGTTGTTCCACGCCCTCTACGACGAGACCGGCCGGGACGCCTACACCACGCAGTTCGTCGCCGACCTGGCCGGGCCGCTCGACCCGGAGGTGCTGCGCCGGTCCGCCCGGACGCTGCTGGCCCGGCACCCGAACCTGCGGGCCGCGTTCCGCGCCGACGGCGACCGTCCGGTGCAGGTGGTGGCGGCCGAAGTGCCGTTGCCGTGGCGGCAGGTCGACTTCCCGGCCGACCCGGACGCCGTCCTCGCCGCCGACCTGGCGACCCGGTTCGACCCGGCCCGGCCGCCGCTGGTCCGGTTCACCCTGCTGCGGCTGCCCGACCGGTGGCGGCTGGCGATCACCAGCCAGCACGTGCTGCTGGACGGCTGGTCGATGCCGGTGCTGCTGGGCGAACTCGCCGGCCTGTACGCGGCGGGCGGCCACGACGTGCTGCCGCCCGCCCCGCCGTACCGGGCCTACCTGGACTGGCTGGCGCGCCGCGACCTCAAGGCCGCCGAACGTGCGTGGGCCGAGCTGCTGTCCGGTGTGGACGAGCCGACGCTGGTCGCGCCGGGCTCGGGCCGTGCCGAGCCGACCGCCGCGCTGGAGACGACGCTGGACGAGGCGGCCACGGCGCGGATCACCGCGTTCGCCCGGCAGAGCGGCGCGACCGTCAACACCGTCGTGCAGGCGGCGTGGGCGCTCACGTTGGGCGTGCTGACGGGCCGGGACGACGTGGTGTTCGGTACCACCGTCGCCGGTCGTCCACCCGAGGTGCCCGATGTGGCGCGGATGGCCGGGTTCTTCCTGGACACGGTGCCGGTGCGGGTGCGGCTGGACCCGGCGCGGTCGGTCGCGGACCTGGTGGCGGGCCTCCAGGGGCAGTTGGCGCGGGCGACCGAGCTGGTGGGGCTCGGGCTGACGGATATCGCCCGGCTGGCCGGGCTGACCGAGCTGTTCGACACGTTGACCGTGTTCGAGAACTACCCCGATTCGGACGAATTGGCCTTCGGTGACGTGCGGGTGCTCGAAGCGGACGGGGTGGACGCGATCCACTACCCGCTCGGGCTGGCCGCCGTGCCGGGGCGTCGGTTGCTGCTGCGGGTGTGCCATCGGCCGGGTGTTTTCGGGGTCGACCAGGCCCGGGAGATCGCCGACCGACTGGTGCGGCTGCTGACCGCGATGGCGGACGACCCGACCCGTCCGGTCGGTGCGCTGGACGCCCTCGCGCCTGCTGAGCGGACCCGGTTGCTGGACGACTGGAACGCCACTGGCGAGCCTGCGGTGCCCGTGCTGCTGCCCGACCTGGTGACGGCACAGGCGTTGCGTACGCCGGATGTGCGTGCTGTGGAGTGCGGCGATGATGTGCTGACCTACCGCGAACTGGACGTGCGGGCGAATCGGTTGGCGCACCGGCTGATCGGGCTCGGCGCGGGTCCGGAGCGGCTGGTGGCGCTGGCGTTGCCGCGTTCGGTGGACTTGGTCGTCGGGTGGCTGGCCGTGCTCAAGTCCGGGGCCGCCTACGTGCCGGTGGATCTCGCTCACCCGGTTGAGCGAATCGAGGCGCTGCTTGCCGACGCGAACCCGCTGGTTGTGGTGGACGCCGAGTTGGTGCGTGATCCGGCGGTGGACGCGTGTCCGGATACCGATCCGGACCGGGCGGGCATGACGCCGTCGGATGCTGCGTACGTGATCCACACGTCCGGGTCGACCGGGAAGCCCAAGGGTGTCGTGGTGACGCACCGGGGGGTGGCCGGGATGGTGCGGTCGCACGTGGAGAAGCTGACGCTGGGCGTGGGGGACCGGTTCCTGCTCGCGGTGTCCATCGCGTTCGACGTGTCGATGGCCGACATCGCGATGACGCTGTCCACCGGGGCCACGCTGGTGCTGCCGCCGCCGGGTGCGCGGCAGGCGGGCGAGGAGTTGGCGGACCTGCTGGAACGGGCGGATATCACCCACACCGACCTGGTGACGTCGATGCTCGCGTCGCTGCCGGACCGGAAGCTGCCCGCGTTGCGCGGGATCGTGCTGGGCGGCGAGGCGGCGTCGGCGGAGCTGGTCGGGCGGTGGGCACCGGGTCGGGACATGATCCACGTCTACGGGCCCACCGAGACGACCGTCGTGGCGACCATGACCGATCCGCTGCGGCTTGCCGAGGCACCGCCGATCGGCCGTCCGCTGCCGCACGTGCGGGCATACGTCGTGGACTCGGCGTTGCGGCCGGTGCCGGCGGGTGTCACGGGTGAGCTGTACCTGGCGGGTGACGGTGTGGCGCGTGGCTACCTGAACCGGCGGGGGCTGACGGCCGAGCGGTTCGTCGCCGACCCGTTCGGTGGGTCCGGTGATCGCATGTACCGGACCGGGGACGTGGTGCGGTGGCGTGTGGACGGGCGGCTGGAGTTCGTCGGGCGGGCCGACCGGCAGTTGAAGGTCCGGGGCTTCCGGATCGAGCCGGGTGAGGTGGAGGCGGCGCTCGTCGCCCACGAGTCGGTGGGTTCGGCGGCCGTGGTGGCGGTGGAGGGCGCGCTGGCCGCGTATGTCGTGCCTGCCAACGGGAAGGCGGTCGACCCGGCGGCGGTGCGGGCGTTCGCCGCGCGGGGCCTGCCCGACCATATGGTGCCTGCCGCCGTGGTGGTGCTCGACCGGCTTCCGTTGAGTGCCACGGGGAAGCTCGACCGGGCGGCGTTGCCGAAGCCCGATCTGACCGCATTGGCGGGTGGCCGTGCGCCGCGCACGCCGGGCGAGGAGATCGTCTGTGCGTTGTTCGCGGACGTGCTGGGGCTGCCCAGGGTCGGTGCGGACGACGACTTCTTTGCCCTGGGCGGACATTCGTTGCTGGCTACCCGGGTGATCAGCCGGTTGCGTGCGGTGCACGGCGTGGACCTGACGATCGGCGCGCTGTTCGACGCGCCGACCGCAGCCGGGCTCGCTGCTCGGCTGGAGGCGGCCGGCGATCAGGTCCGGCCGTCGGTGACCGCTGTGCCTCGGCCGGACCGGGTGCCGTTGTCGTTGGCGCAGCGGCGGCTGTGGCTGCTGGACCGGCTGGGTTCGGCGGGCATGTACAACGTGCCGATCGCGTTGCGCCTGAACGGGAAGCTGCGGCGGGAGGCGTTGACGGCGGCGGTTGCGGATGTCGTCGCGCGGCACGAGGTGCTGCGGACCCTGTTGCCGGAGGTGGACGGGGAGCCGTACCAGTTGGTGCTGGACGGTGTTTCGATCGAGGTCGACGTTCGGGACGTGGCCGATAGTGAACTGTCCGAGGTGTTGAGTGCGGCCACCGCGTTGCCGTTCGACCTGGCCGTCGAGCCTCCGCTGCGGGCCGTGCTTTACGTGCTGGGTGAGGACGAGCACCTGTTGCTCCTGGTACTGCACCACATCGCAGGTGACGCGGCCTCGGTTCCTGTGCTGCTTCGGGATCTCGGTGTCGCCTACCGTGCTCGACTGGCCGAAGTGAGTCCACAGTGGACCTCGAAGGCGATCGAGTACGCGGATTATGCTTTGTGGCAGCGGGAACACGTCGAACCCGAGCTGGACCGGCAGGCTGAGCACTGGCGGGAGGCGCTGGCCGGGCTGCCGGAGGCGTTGAACCTGCCCGTCGACCGGCCCTACCCGGCGACCGGTGGCGGAGAGGTCGGGTCGGTCGCGTTCGAGCTGCCCGAGCAGCACGCCGAGTTGGCGCGGGTCGCGGGACGGCACCAGGTCAGCGCGTTCATGGTGCTGCACGCCGCGCTCGCGGCCCTGCTGACCAGGATGGGCGCGGGCACGGACATTCCGATCGGCTCCCCGATCACCACCAGGCCGGACGAATCGCTGGACGAAGTCGTCGGGTTCTTCCTCAACACGCTGGTGCTGCGGGTCGACACGGCCGGCGACCCGACGTTCCGCACCCTGCTCGACCGGGTGCGGCGCGCCGACCTGGCCGCCTACGCGCACCGCGACCTGCCGTTCGAACGGCTGGTGGACCTGCTCAATCCGCCGCGTTCGGCGTCCCGGCACCCGCTGTTCCAGGTGATGCTCGTGGTGGTGGAGGAGGACGGCGAACTGCCCGCGCTGCCCGGCCTGGACGTGTCGGTGGAACAGGTCGCGGCCACCGCCGCCCGGTTCGACCTGACGGTCCGGTGCGTGCTGCACCGGGACGACGACGGGCGGCCAACCGGCATCACCGGCGCGGTCGAGTACCGGACCGACGTGTTCGACGCGGCCACGGCCGCCTCGTTCGGCGACCGATTGTCCCGGCTGCTGGGCGCGGTGCCGGCCGACCCCGACCGGCCGATCGGCTCGGTGGAGATCCTGGACGCGGCGGAACGACGTGCGCTCACCGCCGGCTGGGAACCGTTGGGCGGCCCGCTGTTGCCTGATCTGGTCGCGGCCCAGGTAGCACGTACGCCGGACGCGATCGCCGTCACGGATGGTTCCGCCGAACTCACCTATGCCGAGCTGGACGCGTCCGCGAACCGGCTGGCACGGTGGCTGATCGCCCGGGGTGTTGGGCCTGAGCAGGTGGTGGCGGTGTCGCTGCCACGGTCGGCGGCCCAGGTCGTCGCGCTGCTCGCGGTCGCCAAGTCGGGTGCGGCATACCTGCCGGTGGACCCGGAACTGCCCGCCGGGCGGATCGCCGCGCTGCTGCGGGACGCGTCGACCGTGCTGGACGAACTGCCCGCGACGGACGCGTTCCACCCCGGCCCGATCACCGACGACGAGCGGATCTCCTCGCTACGGCCGGAAAACCCCGCGTACGTGATCTACACGTCCGGCTCGACAGGCGAACCGAAGGGCGTCGTGATCGAACACCGGTCGCTCGCCGGATACCTCAACCGGGCGCGCGAGACGTACCCGGGGCTGGACGGCGCGGTCGTGGTGCACTCGCCGGTCTCGTTCGACCACACGGTCACCGCGCTCTGGACACCGCTCACCGTGGGCGGCCGGGTGCACCTGGCGGCGTTGGACGCGGATCTGGCGGTGCGGCCCACGTTCCTCAAGGCCACACCGAGCCACCTGCCACTGCTGGCCGCGCTGCCGGACACTGCGGCCCCCACCTCGATGCTGATGCTGGGCGGCGAGGCGTTGACGTCGGCGGATCTCGCGCAATGGCGGGCCTGGCATCCCGACGTGCCCGTGGTGAACGTGTACGGGCCGACCGAGATCTGCGTGAACTGCACCGAACACGTGATCCCGGCGGGGGAGGCGGTTGACGGGCCGATCCCGATCGGCCGGCCGCACTCCTACGCCGCCGTGCGAGTGCTGGACACCGCGCTGCGCCCGGTGCCGCCGGGTGTGGTGGGCGAGCTTTACGTTGCAGGCGAAGGACTTGCGCGCGGCTACCTGGGAGATCCTGCCCGGACCGCGACGCGGTTCGTGCCCGACCCGTACGGCCCGGCAGGTACCCGGATGTACCGCACGGGCGACCTCGTGGTGCGTCGGAACGACGGCGTGCTGGTGTTCGCCGGACGTGCAGACGACCAGATGTCCCTGCGCGGCCACCGGATCGAGCCGGGTGACGTCGTGGCGGCGCTGGACGTGCCGCAGGCCACCGTGGTGATCCGCGAGGACACGCCGGGTGACCAACGGCTGGTCGCCTACGTGGTCGGCGATGTCGACCCGGACGTGCTGCGGGCGCGGGCGTCGGCGCAGCTGCCCGGCTACATGGTGCCGTCGGCGATCGTCGTGCTTGACGAGCTCCCGTTGACCCGGAACGGGAAGCTCGACGTCCGCGCCCTGCCCGAACCCGGCCGCACGGGCGTCGGGCGGGCCGCCGCGACTCCGCTGGAACAGGCCGTGGCCGAGGTGTTCGCGGACGTGCTCGGCGTGCCCGAAGTCGGTGCGGACGAAGGGTTCTTCGACCTGGGCGGGCACTCGCTGCTCGCGATCCGGGTCGTGGCGCGGGTGCGTGCGGTGTTCGGCGTCGACCTGGGGATGCGGGCGCTGTTCGAGACGCCCACCGTGGCCGGGCTGGCGAACCGGATCGCCGCGGCCGAAGCCGCCACCAGGCAGGTTCCCCGGCGGATGGCGCGGCCGGCGCGGATCCCGTTGTCGCACGCCCAGCGGCGGCTGTGGTTCCTCAACCGGCTGGACGACGGCAACGGCGTCTACCACGTGCCGACCGCGTTGCGGTTGCGTGGCGCGATCATCCGTGAGGCGTTGTCCGATGCCTTGGGCGACTTGGTGCGCAGGCACGAGCCGTTGCGCACGGTCTTCCCGTCCGTGGACGGCGAGCCGCACCAGGTGGTGCTGCCCGCGTTCACGCCGGACCTGCCCGTGGTGCCGATCCGGGAGGACGAACTGGCCTCGGCGCTGACCGCGGCGACCGCCGTCCCGTTCGACCTGGCGGACGGCGTTCCGGTGCGGGCACGGCTGTTCCGGATCGGCCCGCACGACCACGTGCTGCTGGTGGTCGTGCACCACATCGCCACCGACGGCTGGTCGATCGGCCCCTTCACGTCCGACCTGGCCGAGGCGTACCGGTCCCGGCTGGCCGGTGAACGTCCACAGTGGACAGCGCTACCGGTGGACTACGTGGACTACACGCTGTGGCAGCACGAGGTCCTGGGCAGCGAGAACGACCCGGACAGCCCGCTGTCTGCCCAACTGGCCCACTGGCGCAACGCACTCGACGGCCTGCCGGACCGCGTCGACCTGCCGCTGGACCGGCCACGACCGGCCACCGCCGACACCCGCGGCGACCGGGCGGCGTTCTCGGTCAGCCCGGAGCAGAATGCGGAGCTCGCCCGGTTCGCCCGTGAGCAGCAGGCCAGCGTGTTCATGGTCGCGCACGCCGCGTTCGCCGCGCTGCTGACCGGGATGGGCGCGGGCCGGGACATCCCGATCGGCACACCGGTCGCGGGTCGCACCGACGGCGCGCTGGACGACCTGGTCGGGTTCTTCGTCAACACGCTCGTGCTGCGCCTGGACACCGGAGGACGGCCGACCCTGCGCGAACTGGTGCGCCGGGCGCGGGAGGCCGACCTTGCCGCGTACGCCCACCAGGACGTGCCGTTCGAACGCCTGGTGGAAGCCCTCAACCCGGCCCGCTCGCCCGCGCACCACCCGCTGTTCCAGGTGATGCTGGTGCTCGGCGGGACCGAACCCGGGCCGGTCGAGCTGCCCGGCGTGACCGCCGAACCGTGTGAAGTCGGAGGCGGCACGGCGAAGTACGACCTGTCGCTGCTGCTCTCCGAGCGTGCGGACGGCGGGCTGACCGGCGCGTTCGAGTACCGCACTGCGCTGTTCGACCCGGCGACGGCGGCCGGTCTCGCCGACCGGTTCGTCCGCCTGCTGACCGGTGCCCTGGCCGAGCCCGACCGGCCGTTGGCGTCGTTCGACCTGACCGACCGGGACGACCGGGCCGTGCTGGCACTCGCCGGACAGGGTGCCCGGACCGAGCAGCCGACCGACACGCTGTCCACGCTGTTCGAGGCCGTGGCTACCCGGAACCCGGACGCCGTGGCGATCACCAGCGGCACCACCCGGGTGACCTACGCCGAGCTGAACACCCGGGCGGACCGGCTCGCGCGGGTGCTGGCGGCCCGTGGCGCGGGGCCGGAACGTCTGGTGGCACTGGACATTCCGCGTTCGGTGGAGCTGATCGTGGCGCTGCTGGCCGTGGTGAAATCCGGCGCGGCCTACCTGCCGCTGGACCCGAACCAGCCACCCGCCCGCCGGGCCGAGGTGCTGGCCGTGGCCGACCCGGTACTGGTCCTCGGCCCCGACCTGGTCGACGGCGACGGCACCGCACCGGCCAGGGTCGAGCACGGCGAACGGCTCTGCTACGTCATGTTCACCTCGGGCTCGACCGGCGAACCCAAGGGCGTGGCCGTCACCGACGCCGATGTCGTCGCGCTGGCAACGGATTCCGCGTTCCGCGACGAAGCCCACCGCCGGGTCCTGGTGCACTCGCCGACGGCGTTCGACGCCTCCACCTACGAGATCTGGGTGCCGCTGCTGTCCGGCGGCGAACTCGTGCTCGCCCCATCCGGACCGCTGGACGCCACCGCCTACGCCGGTCTCCTCACGTCCACGGGCGTCACGGCGGCCTGGCTCACCGCCGGCCTGTTCACGCTCCTCGCCCAGGAAGCACCGGAGAGTTTCGGTTCCCTGCGCCAAGTGTGGGCGGGCGGTGACGTGGTGCCGCCCGACGCGGTGCGCCGGGTCCAAGCGGCGTGCCCCGGAATCGTCGTGGTCAACGGCTACGGGCCCACCGAGACCACGACGTTCGCCACCACCCACCGGATCGACCGGGTGGACGGCGACGTGGTGCCCATCGGGCGGCCGTTGGACAACACCGACGTCAGGGTGCTCGATCCGGACCTCAAGCCGGTGCCGCCCGGCGTGCTGGGCGAGCTGTACGTGGCCGGCGCGGGCCTGGCGCGGGGCTACCTGCGCCGTCCCGCCGACACCGCGCAGCGGTTCGTCGCCGACCCGGTCGGACCGCCCGGCACCCGGATGTACCGGACCGGCGACCTCGCCCTGGTCCGGCGGGACGGCGTGCTGGTGTTCGCGGGTCGCGCCGACCAGCAGGTGAAGCTGCGCGGGTTCCGGATCGAACCGGCCGAGGTGGAAGCGCGGCTGGTGGAACACCCCGACGTGACGGCCGCCGCCGTGCTGGTCCGCGAAGACCGGCCCGGCGACAAGCGGCTCGTGGCCTACGCGGTAGGCCCGGACCTCGACCCGGAGGCGTTGCGACAGCACCTGTCGCGGGCGCTGCCTGAGTACGCGGTGCCCTCTGCCGTGGTGCCGCTGGACGCGTTGCCGTTGACCCCCAACGGGAAGGTCGACCGCCGGGCACTGCCCGCGCCGGTCCACACCGCCGGCGGGCGGGAGCCCCGGACCGAGGCGGAACGGGTGCTGTGCGGCCTGTTCGCCGAGGTGCTGGGCGTGCCCGAGGTCGGCGCGGACGACGGGTTCTTCGACCTGGGCGGGCACTCGCTGCTCGCGGTGTCGCTGATCGGCCGGGTGCGGACCGCGTTCGGCTCGGACCTGGGCATCCGGGAGCTGTTCGAAGCACCCACGCCCGCCGGCCTGGCCCGCCGGATCGGCACGGCGGCGGGCGACCCGCTGGCCGAGGTGCTGCCGCTGCGTGCCGGTGACGGGCCGCCGCTGTTCTGCGTGCACCCCGGCGCGGGCATCGGCTGGTCCTACGCGGGCCTGCTGCGCGATGTCACCCGACCCGTGTACGCGTTGCAGGCACCGGGACTGACCGGTCCGCAACCGGCGAGCATCGAAGAACTCGCCGCCAGGTTCGCGGCGCACATCAAGAACGTGCAGCCGGACGGGCCGTACCACCTGCTCGGCTGGTCGTTCGGCGGACTGGTGGCGCACGCGATCGCGACCGCGTTGCAAGCGGACGGTGCGGAGGTCGCGTCGCTCGTGCTGCTGGACGCCTACCCGGCGGCACCGGGTGAAACGCCGCCGGAGCCGACCGAAGGGGAGAACCGGCAGGCGGTGCTGGCGTCCCTCGGGCACGCCGGACTCGACTCCCGGTTGACCAGGGCCGACGCGGTGGCCGTGCTGCGCGCGGCGGGCAGCCCGGTCGCCGACCCCGAGGCGATGGCCGCCGTGGAACGGGTCTTCGCCGCCAACCTCGCACTGCGGGCCGCCCACGTGCCCCGCCGGTTCGAAGGTGAGGTGCTGTTCTTCACCGCCACCGAAGGCAAACCCGCCGACGCCCCCACCTCGGACGTCTGGCGGCCATGGGTGGACCGCCTCGTGGACCACCCGATCCCGGTCGCGCACGGCGCGCTCACCGGACCCCACTCGCTCGCGCGGCTCGGCCCGGTGCTGGCCGCGTGGCTGACCCAACCGGAGGAGAGATGACCAATCCGTTCGAGGACCAGGACGGCGACTACCTGGTGCTGGTCAACGACGAGGGCCAGCACTCGCTGTGGCCGGCGTTCCTGGAGGTGCCCGAGGGCTGGGCGGTCGCGCACGAGCGGGACACCCGGGACGCGTGCCTGGAGTACGTCGAGCAGCACTGGGTGGACATGCGTCCCCGCAGCCTGATCGACGCCATGCCGCCCGGCCCGGCGTGAACGGCCGCCGCTCTTGGAGCATCCTGGTCGCGCTGTGCCTCGGGCAGTCGCTGGTGCTGCTCAACTCGACCGTCGTCAACGTCGCCGTGCCCGCCCTGTCCGCGGAGCTCGGCGCGACGTTGGACGCGGTGCTGTGGGTGGTCAGCTCCTACGTCGTGGTGGTCACCGGCCTGCTGCTGGTGACCGCCCGGCTGGGCGATCTGGTGGGGCACAAGCAGATGTACCTGGCCGGGGTGGCGGTGTTCACCGTCGCGTCGGCGTTCTGCGGGCTGGCCCAGACACCGGGGCAGCTCATCGCGGCGCGGGTCGTCCAGGGTGTCGGGGCGGCCATGCTGTCGCCGCAGTCGCTGGCCATGATCACGCACATCTTCCCGCCGGAACGACGCGGTGCCGCGTTCGGCGTGTGGGGCTCGTTCGCCGGGGTGTCGGTGGCGATCGCACCCAGTGTCGGCGGGCTGCTGGTGTCCTGGCTGGACTGGCGGTGGGTGTTCCTGGTGAACGTCCCGGTCGGGCTCGGCGCGCTGGTCGCGGCGGCGGTGCTGGTGCCGTTGGTGCCGGTCAAGGGCGGGCGGCGGCTGGACGTGTCGGGCACGGTCCTGGTCACCGTCGCGTTGTTCCTGATCAGCTACGCGCTGATCGAGGGCGAGCCGCGTGGTTGGGGCGCAGTGTGGGGACCGGTGACCGTGCCGATGCTGCTGGGTGTCGGCGTGCTCGCGTTGGCGGCGTTCGTGCTGGTGCAGCGGGCCAAACAGGACCGTGACCCGCTGGTGCCGTTCACGGTGGCGCGGGACCGCGACTTCGTGCTGATGAGCGCGGTGTCGGCGGCCATCGCGTGCGGTGTCGGCGGCACGCTGTTCCTGGTGCTGCTGCACCTCCAGTTGGCGCTGGCGATGAGCGCGTTGGCGGCCGGGCTGGTGGTGGCGGTCGCGCCGGCGGTGTCGGCGGTGGCGTCGCCGCTCGCGGGCCGGCTCACCGACCGGCTGGACGGACGGCTGGTGCTCGCCGCCGGGCTGGCGTTCACCGCGCTCGGCGCGGGCTGGCTCGCGTTGGTGCTGGGCCCCGGCACGGCGTGGCCCGCGCTGGTGCCGCCGCTGCTGGTGTTCGGCTTCGGCATGGGCGTGGTGTTCTCGCCGGCCGGCACGATCGCCATGCGCGGCGTGCCGCCGGAGCTGTCCGGCGCGGCGTCGGGACTGTTCAACCTGGCCCGGATGAGCGGGACGGCGGTCGGCGGCGCGGCCGTCGGCGCGCTGCTGCAAGCCCGGCTCGGCCGTGCCGAGGACGATCTGGCGGCGGTCGAACCCGGTCTGCTCGGTGACGCGGTGCGGTGGGCGTTCGTGCTGCCGGTGGCCGTGCTGGTGGTCGGTATCGGGCTGGCCGCCGCCGCCAGACCACGACCGTCACCGGACGTGTCCGCCCCTGCCCCCGCGGACGGCAGCCCCGCCACATAGTGGACAACCGCTCCCACGGGGGCCGGTGTTCTCTTTTTCCGCCCCACATCACCTGCTCGGCTCAACGTGATTTCGCACGGTGTTTGCGTGCCTAATACCCGGACCTCGGATCGTTACGCCTCGGGGTCGTCGCAATACTTTGAGTCAATCTTACCAATGGGTATTCGGCAAAAGTTATCCAGCTATTCGCTACGACCTGGAATCGATCCCTTCCGGTATGCGGCCATAGCGAAACCAAATGACCCCCATGGGGTCTGCTTTGGGCATTCGGCCTCACTCCGGAGAGTGAGGCCGGACGGGTGCCCGCTCGAATCATGGGAAGTCGGCCGACGTGCGTCAACGTCTGCCACAATGCCCGGCCGTGACCGGTCCGCAGCGGTCCACTTTGGTCTGGCGAGCCAGTCCAACCTGGGACGAACGGCCGAATAGACGGCCACCGACGGCGGTATTGTCCGGTTCCACGGATGACCCGTATGGTAAGGCGAACTCGCGCTGGGTTAAAACGTCAAACGGTTTTCTCCGTCACGGCTGGGGCAGCTCTTTCGACGCGTCGGAGGAATCGCCGGCGGCATTGCCCGCGACGGGTTTCCACGCTCCTCGCCGCCTGCGGGCGGGGCGCCGATCCCACACCGATTAAAATGGGGGTGCTCGCTCGACATGGCTGTACACGACCTGGTCGGGGCGCTCGCGGCGGTCGCCGCACACGCGCCCGACCGCCCGGCGCTGGTGCACCGGGACGAGGTGGTCGGCTACCGCGACCTGCTGCGCCGCGCCGAACTGGCCGCCGCCGGCGTCGACCGGCTCGCGCCCGGCGGCGGGACGCTCGGCCTGCGGGCCCGCAAATCACCCGACTCGATCGCCGCCGTGCTCGCCTGCCTCGGCCGGGGCCGGCCGGTGCTGCTGCCCTCGGTGGAGCTCGGCGCTGTCGTGCTCGACCGGCTGTTCGGCGTGGCCGGGTGCGTGGCCGCGCCCACGACCGAACTCGTCGTGGCAGCCGGCTCGGACACCGCCGGGCTGCCGCTGGACGTGCCCGCCGACCCGGACGCGGTGGCGCTGCTGCTCACCACGTCCGGCTCGACCGGCGTGCCGAAGGTGGTGCCCCTCGGCCACGGTGCGATCGACCGGTTCACCGGCTGGGCGGGTGTCCACTTCGGACTCGGCCCGGACTCGGTGGTGCTCAACCACAGTCCGCTCAACTTCGACCTGTGCCTGCTCGACATCTGGGCGACGCTCCGGCACGGCGGCACCGTCGTGCTGGTCGACCCGGCGCGCGGCACCGACGGCCGGTACCTGGCCCGGCAGATCGACGACCACGAGGTCACCCTCGTGCAGGGCGTGCCGATGCTGTTCCGTCAACTCCTGGACGCGGGCGGCTCCCACCCGTCCGTGCGGGACGTGCTGCTCACCGGCGAGAGCACGCCCCCGCGCCTGCTGCGCGAACTTCCCGCGCTGTTCCCCAACGCCCGCTTCCACGACGTCTACGGGTGCACCGAGACCAACGACAGCCTGGTGCGCCTGCTGGACGAACGCGACCTCGCGGACGGTGTGGCCGGGCTCGGCGAGCCACTGCCCGGCGTGTCCGTCCTGGTGGTCGACGGCGGCACGGTCCGGACCGGGGAGGGGGTCGGCGAGCTGTACGTCGCCACCCCGTTCCAGACCGCCGGTTACCTGGACACCTCGCTCAACGAAGCCAAGTTCACCGGACATCCCGAGGGCGCGGACGACCGGCGGTACTTCCGGAGCGGTGACCTCGTGGAACGCACCGCCGACGGCCGGCTGGTGCTGCTGGGCCGCACCGACCTCCAGGTCAAGGTGCGCGGTGTGCGCACCAACCTGGGCGACGTGGAGCACGTGCTCGCCGAGCACACCGACGTCGCCGAGGCGGTCGTGGTCGCGGTGCCGGACCCGGTGGCCGGGCACGTGCTGCACGCCGAGGTGCGCCGCGTGCCCGGCGCGCTCCTGGACGGCCTGGCGGCCCGCCGGCACTGCGCCGACCGGCTGCCGCGCACCGCCGTCCCCTCGACCTTCCGCATCTCCGACGACCCGATCCCGCGCACGTCGACCGGCAAACCGGACCGGCGACGGCTGCTGACGACCAGGACCGCGAAGGACTGACATGGACCGCACGAAGGAAGTCACCGCGTTCATCTGCGCCGAGTTCGCCCCCGACATCCCGGAGGCGTCGCTGCCCGCCGACTACGACCTGGTCGCGGGCGGGGTGGTGGACAGCCTCGGGCTGCTCAAGATCATCGCCTGGCTGGAGAACGCGCACGGCGTGGCCGTGGAGGACGTCGAGCTCGACCCCGACAGCTTCCGCACGGTCACCGCGATCGCCGCGTTCATCGAGACCGCGAGCCCGGCGGGGAGCCGGGCGTGACGAACGACCCGATCTCCGAGCTGGTCCGGGGCGGCCCGGTGCCGCACGAAACCTGGGCCGCCTGGTGGGACCGGCTGGACGCGGGCGCGGTGGAGCGGGTGGAGGCGGCGGCACTGCTCACCGCCGCCGCCACCCGGCTGCCCGACCCGGACACGGCGCGGGCGTTCGTCGCGTCGCTGCGCGAGCGGACACCCGACCCGGGGCCGCCGATACCCGGGGCCGTCAACGTGGTCGGCACCGGGGGCGGTCCCCGGACGTTCAACATCTCCACCGCCGCCGCGTTCGTGGCCGCCGCGATCGGCGTGCGGGTGGTGAAAACCGGTTCGCGCGGCCATTCCAGCGCGGTCGGCGCGATCGACCTGCTGGACCTGCTGGGGCTGCGGCCCGCGCGGTCGGCGGGCGAACTGTCCGACGCACTCGACCGGTTCGGGGTCGCGTTCGCCGGTCCGTTCGTCTACCCGGCGCAGCTGGCCCGGCTGGCCCGGCTGGTCGTGCCGCTGGCGATGCGGACGGTCGGCGGGTTCGTCAACACGGTCGGGCCGTTCCTGGCGGTCGTCCCGGTCGGCGCGCAGCTCACGGGCCTGTCCGATCCGGCGACCCGGCCGCTGCTGGCCGCGCTCGCCGGGCAACATCCGGGCCGGGTCTGGTTGTGCCACAACGAGTCCCGGGTGGACGAACTGGTGGGATTCGTCGGCAACACGGTCGAGGAGCCCGGCGGGAACCGGTTGGAAGTGGAGCCGGTGACCGTCCATGGTGGACTCGACGACCTCGCCCCGGCTCCGGATCGGGCCGGGGTGGTGGACCGGTTCACGGCGGTGCTGTCGGGGCGTGCGGCCCCGGCGGCGGTGGACACGGTGTGCCTGAACGCGGCGGCCCTGGCCGTGCTCGGCGGCGTGGCGGCCGACCTGGCGGGAGGGTTGGCCATGGCCCGGGAAGCGGTCGCGGACGGTTCGGCGGCGGCGCTGCTCGACCGGGTCCGGCTTGCCGTGACCGCTCATGTCTGAGCACGCGGTGGTGTCGGCACCGAGGCCGGACGGGGTGCCCTCGCTCCCATCCGGCCGGTTCTTCGACCAGGTGCCGCCCGGCGGGATCGGGCTGGCGCTGTTCCTCAACGCGGGCGACCCGCCGCTGCCCGTGCTCCGGGACCTGCTGCCCGCACTGGACGAGTCCGGTGTGGACTGCGTGGAACTGGCGGTGCCGTTCCCGGACTCGCCGACCGACGGACCGGTGATCCGGCGGTCGGCGGACCGGGCACTGGCCCGCGGCGTGGGTTTGACCGAGGTGCTCGACGTGCTGGACGACGTGCGCGGCTCGTTGCGCCGCCTGCGGATCGCCCTGCTCGCCGACTGGGCACACACGGTCCGGCCCACGCCGATCGACCGGTTCGTGTCGGTGGTCGCCGACTCGGCCGCCGACGGCCTGCTGGTGCACGCCCTGCCGCCCCGGCTCCGGCCGGCCTACCTGGCAGTGGCGGCGGAACGGGCGCTGCCCGTCGTCACCACCTGCTACCAGGAGTCCACTCCGGACACCCGGGCCGACGCCCGCCGCCACGCGTCGGCCTACCTCTACCTCGTCGCCCACCGGGGCCGCAGCGGGCAGCGCCCGGCGGCCGGCTACGACGCGCTCGCCGGCACCGTCGGCGAACTGCGCGGCGGCGCACCAGTCGCGGTCGGCTTCGGCGTCCGGTCCGCCGCCGACGTGCGGGCACTGGCCGACGCCGGCGCGGACGCGGCGGTCATCGGCAGCGCGACCGTCGAACACGTCGAACACCCGGCGCACGGCGACGTGGTGGCTTCCCTCACCGACTGGGCCGCGACCCTGCGGCCCACCTCCTCCGAACTCGAACCCACCGGCGGCCCTACCGCCGCCTCCTCCCTGGAAGGGGAAAGACCATGATCGTGCGGACGCTGACCGAGGCCGTGTCCGTGGACTGGGGCAACGGCGTCAGCAGGCGGTTCCTGCTGGCGGCGGACGGGATGGGCTACACGGTGACCGACACCATCGTGGCCGCCGGCACCAAGTCGCGCCTGGAGTACCGCAACCACCTGGAGGCGTGCTACTGCATCGCCGGCAGCGGCGAGGTCGTCAACGCCGACGGCGACTCGTTCCCGATCGTGCCCGGCACGCTGTACGCGCTGGACAACCACGACCCGCACTTCCTGGTCGCCTCCGCGCACGAGGACCTGCGGCTGGTGTGCGTGTTCGCGCCCGCGTTGCGCGGCGACGAGCGGCACAGCCTCGACTCGGCGACGTTCTCCCAGTACTGAACGATGATCACCTGGAGTGCGGAGCAGCGCGAACTGCGCGCGGGCATGGGGCAGTGGTCGGCGGCGCTGGGGGAAGGGCACCTGGAACGGGACGCCAAGGGGGGCTTCCCGGCGGACAAGTGGGAGCTGGTAAGGGAAAGCGGCGTGCTGCGGCTGCCGTTCGAGGAACGCTGGGGCGGGCTCGGCCGGGACCTGGTCACCACCATGTACGTCCTGGAAGGGCTGGGCGAGGGCTGTCGGGACGGCGGACTGGGGTTCTCCGTGTCCACGCACATCGTCAGCACCGGCATCGCGTTGCAGCGCTTCGGTTCGGACGCGCTGAAGGACCGGTTCATGCCGGAGGTGTGCGACGGCGCGCGGATCGGCGCGCACGCCATCAGCGAGCCGGACGGCGGTTCGGACGCGTTCGCCATGCGGACCCGGGCAGACCGGGTGGGCGACACGTTCGTCCTCAACGGGGCCAAGGCGTTCGTCAGCAACGGGCCGGTCGCGGACCTGTTCGTGGTCTACGCCCGGACCCACCCGGCGGGCGGACCGCTGGGCACCACGGCGTTCCTGGTCGAACGCGGCACACCCGGCCTGCGGGTCGGCGGCTCCATCGACAAGATGGGGCTGCGCACCTCGCCGTTGTCGGAGCTGTACTTCGACGACTGCGCGGTGCCCGCGACGAACGTGGTCGGCCGGCCGGGAGGCGGGTTCCTGGTGCTGGACCACGTGATGAAGCGGGAGATCCTGCTGTCGTTCGCCATCACGCTGGGCGGCATGGAACACCGGCTCGGGCGGTGCGTCGAGTACGCGAAGCAGCGGACCGCGTTCGGTGCGCCGATCGGCTCCTACCAGGCCGTGGCGCACCGGATCGCGGACATGAAGATCGGCGTGGAGACATCGCGGAAGTGGCTCTACGACACGGCGTCCCGGCTGCTGGCGGGGGAGAACGTGACCACCGACATCGCCATGGCGAAGCTGGTGGTGAGCGAGCACAACACCGCGTCCGCGCTGGCCGCCGTGCAGATCTTCGGCGGCAACGGCTACATGACCGAGTACGGGGTGGAGAAGGACCTGCGCGACGCGGTCGCGGGCACCGTCTACTCCGGCACCTCGGAGATCCAGCGCAACCGCATCTGCTCGATGCTCGGACTGTGAAACGTGATCGGGGCATCGCGATGACCAACCCGGAACAGACCACGCTGGACGCCACCTACCACTTGGACCACGAGTCGACCGAAGTCCGGGACTTCCTGGACCGGCACCTGCCCGACCGCACGGTGTCGCCCGAGGAAGCGGCGGTGACGCTGTACTACGCCGTCCGGGACGGTGTCCGCTACGAGGTGTACGGCGCGGACCTCTCGCGTTCCGGCCTGACGGCGAGCGCGGTTGCCGTCACCGGGGCGGGGATGTGCCTGCACAAGTCGGTGCTGTACGCGGCGCTGCTGCGCGCGGTCGGCGTGCCCAGCCGGCTGGTGCTCACCGACGTGCGCAACCACCTGGCGTCGGACCGGCTGCGCGGGCTGGTCGGCGGCGACGTGTTCCGCTATCACTGCCTGACGTCCGTCCACATCGGACGAAAATGGGTGCGGGCCACGCCGGTGTTCAACCGGACGCTGTGCCGGCTGTACCGGATCACGCCACTGGAGTTCGACGGCACGGCCGACAGCCTGCACCACCCGTACGACCTCGCCGGCCGCCGCAACATGGAGTTCCTGCACGAGCACGGCGAATTCGACGACCTTCCCTACGACCTGATCATCGAAGGCTTCCGTGCCGCACACCCGAACCTGCTGACCGCGGGCGATCGGGTGGCGGACGGTTCGCTCGTGGTCGAGTCACCCCTCAACCGGAGGACCTGATGAGCGAGCGCACCAAGTTCGTGCTCGACGAGAAGGACATCCCGACCACCTGGTACAACCTGGCCGCCGACCTGTCCGTCCAGCCGCACCTGCACCCCGGCACCGGGCAGCCGGTGACCGTGGCCGACCTGCTGCCGATCATGCCGGAGGCGTTGGCGGAGCAGGAACTCAGCCTGGAACGCGAGATCGCCATCCCGGACCGGGTGCGCGAGCTGTACGCGCTGTGGCGGCCCTCGCCGCTGTACCGGGCGAGAGGTCTGGAGCGGGCGCTGGACACCCCGGCCAGGATCTACTACAAGTACGAGGGCGTCAGCCCGGTGGGCAGCCACAAGCCGAACACCGCGATCGCCCAGGCCCACTACAACAAGGAGGCGGGCGCGATCCGGCTCGCCACCGAGACCGGTGCCGGGCAGTGGGGTTCGTCGCTGTCGTTCGCGGGCGCGCTGTTCGGGCTCGACGTTCAGGTCTACATGGTGAAGGTCAGCTACCACCAGAAGCCGTACCGGAAGCTGCTGATGGAGACCTACGGCGCGCGGTGCGTGGCCAGCCCGAGTGACGAAACCGCGGCGGGGCGCAAGATCCTGGCCGAGGACCCGGAGTGCTCGGGCAGCCTCGGGATCGCGACCTCGGAGGCGCTGGAGGTCGCGATGGGCGACCCGAACACCAACTACGCGGGCGGCAGCGTGCTCAACCACGTGCTGCTGCACCAGTCGGTGATCGGGCAGGAGGCGATCGCGCAGTTCGCGCTGGCCGACGACCACCCGGACGTGGTCATCGCCTGCGCGGGCGGCGGCAGCAACCTCGGCGGGCTGGCGTTCCCGTTCCTGGGCAAGGGTTTCGCGGGCGGTCCGAAGGTGCGGGTGGTGGCCGCCGAGCCGGCCGCGTGCCCGACGTTGACGCAGGGCCGGCTGGCGTTCGACTTCGGTGACACGGCCGGGCTGACGCCGTTGCTGCGGATGCACACCCTCGGTCATTCGTATGTGCCGCCGTCGTTCCACGCGGGTGGGCTGCGGTACCACGGGATGGCCCCGCTGGTGAGCGCCGCGCTGACCGAGGGGCTGATCGAGCCGGTCGCGCTGGAGCAGACGCGGTGCTTCGCGGCCGGTGTCACGTTCGCCCGGTCCGAAGGTGTGGTGCCCGCGCCCGAGTCGACGCACGCGATCGAGGCGGCGATCCGGGAGGCGTTGCGCTGCAAGGCGGAAGGCCGGACGGAGACCATCCTGTTCGGACTGTCCGGGTTCGGCCACTTCGACCTGTCGGCGTACGAGTCGTACCTGACCGGTTCGCTGCGGGACGAGCCGTACGACCAGGCGGGTGTCGAAGCGGCGCTGGCGGCGCTGCCGGAGCCGGTCGATGCCTGATCGGGTTCTGCTCAAGGTCTGCGGCGCGTCGGCCGCCGCGGACCTTGAGCTGCTCGCCGGCGCGGGCGCGAACCTGGTGGGGCTGTGGCACGGTGTGCCGGGCGGGCACGCGGAGCTGGATTCGGCTTCGCTGCGCGCTTTGGCGGCCGTGCCCGGCCCCCGGCCGGTGCTGGTGACGTTCTCCCGGGACGCCGGCGCGGTGGACCGGGAACTGACCGAGGCCGGCATCACGGCCGTGCAACTGCACGGCTACCAGCCGCCGGGGATGGCGCTGGCGTTGAAACGCGCGGATCCGGCGCGGACCGTGATCAAGGTGCTGCACGTGCGGGCGGACACGGGGGAGTGCGTGGAACGCCCGCTGTTCGCCGCGTACCGGCGCGCCGGGGTCGACCTCGTGCTGTTCGACGCGGCGACGGCGGACGGCCGGATCGGCAGTACCGGTTCGGCCGTCGACCCGGCGGTGCTGGCCGTGCTGGCCGCGGAGGTCGGGCTGCCGTTCCTGGTGGCGGGCGGCGTGCGGCCGGGCGTGGCCGAGCGGTTCGCCGAGGTGCGGGCGCTGCCCGGGTTCGCCGGGGTGGACGTGGACAGCGGCGTGCGGGACGGGCGGGGCGTGTTCGACGCGGCCCTGGTGGGTGCCGTGCGGGACGAGTGGGTGCCCGCACCGGGTGTCGACACGGGCCGGCCGTTGGCGGTGTCCGGGTGAGCGCGTTTGCGGCGGCGTTGCGCGGGTCGGCCACGCCGGTGATCGCCGAGGTCAAGGTGCACGGTGGCGACGGAGTCGACCTGTTGCGCGGTCGCACGCCCGCCGACGTGGTCGACGCCTACCACGAGGCGGGCGCGGCGGCGCTGTCCGTGGTCACCGGCCGGTGGTTCGGCGGCACGCCCGAGCTGCTGCGCGAGGTGGTGTCCCGGACCGCGCTCCCGGTGCTGCGCAAGGACTTCGTGGTCAGCGCGGGACAGCTGCGGCGGACCCGGGACCTGGGTGCTTCGGCCGTCCTGCTGACCGCACGACTGCTGCCCGCCGGAGCGGCCTCGGCGCTGGCCGAACAGGCGCTGGAACTCGGCCTGACGCCGTTCGTGGAAGTCGTGGACGAGACCGAGATCGCCGGGCTGGGTCCGATCGCGGCGGACTGCGTGGTCGCGGTGAACAACAAGGACATCACCGTCCGCGAGACCGACGCGGGCGAACTCGACCGGGGCCTGCGGCTGCTGCCCGCCGTACAGCGGAGCGGAACCGGTTGTCCGGTGAGCGCGAGCGGCATCGACCACCCCGCCGACGCGGCCCGGCTGCTCGCGGCGGGGTACCGCGGCCTGCTCGTCGCCACCGCCCTGCTCACCGCCGACCACCCGGCCGGCTGGTTCGCCGAACTCCGAAGACACCTCGCGGCCCCGCTCGCCGCCGACCACTTGGAGCACACATGACGCCTGTCTCGGTCCGCGACGCGCTGGCCGCCCTGCCCGACGTGCCCGAGGTGTCCGTGCCGCTGGACGACGTGGCCCGGCACTTCGCGGAACACCACGCCGGTATCCCGGCCACCTCGTCCGCCCGGTCCGAGCCCGCCGTCCTCTACCGCCCGCCGGGTGCCCGGTTACCCGTGCTGCTCGGCCTGTACGGCAGCGCCGACCGGCTGCGGGGCTGGCTGCCCGGCCTGCCGGACCGGGTCAACGCGCAGACCGCGGCGGCGATGTTCGACCAGAACGTCGAGCCGGTGTGGGTGCCGGACCGGCGGGAACGGTTCGACGGCGACCTCACCGACCTGCCGGTGCTGCGGGCCACCCCGCGTGACGCGGGTCCGTACATCACGCTCGGCCTGGTGCACGCCGTCGCCGAGTCCGGGGCGACCGCGCTGTCCGCGCACCGGATGCTGGTGCTCGGCCCGGACCGGCTGGGTGTGTGGATGGTGCCGGGCCGGGCGCTGCGGGCCATGCACGAGGCCGCGTCCCGCCGCCGGGAACGCCTGCCGGTCAGCGTGAACATCGGCGCGCCGCCCGCCGCCGTCGTGTCGTCCGCGCTGACCACGACGGCACTGGGCGGCCGGGCCAAGCTCGCCGTCGCGGGCGCGCTCGCGGGCGACCCGCTGACGTTGACCGCCGCCGTCACCCAGCCGGTGCCGGTGCTGGCCGACGCGGAGATCACGTTGGAGGGATATCTGGACGACACGACCGCCGACGAGACGCTCGGCCGGCGGGTCGGCCCGTCGATGCCGGAGTTCCTGGGCTACGACGGTGGCGGCCAGGCCGACCTGCCGGTGCTGACCGTGACCGGCGTCACCGTGCGTCCGGACCCGGTCTACCAGGCGGTGATCGGACCCGGCCGGGAGCAGTCGGTCATCCTCGGGACGGCGGGCGAGCTGAGCGTGGCGGCCGTGGTCGACCAGGACTGGGACCTGATCGCGGACCTGCACTTCACCCCGGCGGGCGGCGGGATGCTCACGCTCGTGGTGGCGGTGCGGCGGCACTCGCCCCGGTCCGAGGGCAGGCTCCGGCACATCGCGCGCCGGCTGTTCGACGGGCACCCGTTCCTCAAGCTGATCGTGTTCACCGACACCGACGTGGACGTCCGCTGTCCGGAAGACGTGCTGTGGGCGATCACCACCCGCAGCAACCTGTCCGCCGACGCGTTCTCGTTCGGCGGCTACCGGCCGCTGCGGATGGACCCGTCGCAGACCGAGCCGTGGTCCGCCGCACGGGGCCGGGACGGCGGCTCGGAACGCAGCTTCATCGACGCGACCGTGCCGTACCGGCTGCGCCGTGCGGCCAGCCGCAGCTTCGGACTCGGCCTGGACGGGGTGGCCCGGTGAGACTCGTGGTGGCGATCACCGGGGCGACCGGGTCGATCCTCGGCGTGCGCCTGCTGGAGGTGCTGCGCGATCTCGGCGTGGAGACGCACCTGGTGCTCAGCCGGTGGGGCCGGGCGACGTTGGAGCTGGAGACCGACCGGACCGCCGCCGACGTCCACGCGCTGGCCGACGAGGTGTGGGCGCCGGGCGACGTCACGGCCGCCATCGCCAGCGGCTCGTTCCCCACCGACGGCATGGTGGTGTCGCCGTGCAGCATGAAGACGCTGGCCGCGATCCGGATGGGCTTCGGCGAGGGCCTGGTGGCCCGCGCCGCCGACGTGACCATCAAGGAGCGCCGCCGGCTGGTGCTGGTGCCCCGGGAGCTGCCGCTGTCCGAGATCCACCTGGAGAACATGCTGGCGCTGGCCCGGATGGGCGTGGTGCTCGCGCCGCCGATGCCCGCGTTCTACACCAAACCCGAGTCGGTGGCGGACATCGTGGACCACGTGACGGCCCGCGTGCTCGACCAGTTCGGCCTGTCGATGCCGGGCGCGACCCGGTGGACGGGCCGGTGACGGTCGGAGCCGCCCAGGTCAGAGCCGCGCCGTCAGCCGCTTCGGCGCGGAGACGCGGAAGCTCTCCACAAGCAGTTCGCCGACCTCGGTCCAGTCGGTGTCGTGGTCCAGCACCAGACCGATCACGTTCGCCGCCCAGCGCGGCCGGAAGAACGGGTGTGGCGCGACGCTCAGCGCGACCAGTTCCGGCCCGGCCGACCGGAACGTGAGGACGCTGCCGCCGTCGATCCCGGACGCCTCGGCGTACGACGGCGGTCGGCCGTCCTCGATCTCCAGCACGTGCGCGAACGCGCGCTGCCCGACCCGCCACCGGGTGCCGCGCCAGGCGCGTTCCTCGACGACCTCGGGCAACGCCAGGCACCGCACCCGTACCTGCTCCACGATCTCCTCGGGCACTTCCGCATAGTCCGCCACCGCGCCTCCCCAGTCGGCTCGCCGGATTATGCCCGATCCGGCGGCTGACCCGGGCGGGTGCGTGGGCAGGGCCGTTCGGTGGAACGCGCGGGCCGTTCGGACAAGGCCGAACGGATTCGGACAGCCCGCCGGCTTGTCCGGCGACCCCGGCGCGACGAGGGTCGATTCCGTTCGGGACATCTTGGGGGAGCACGTGGTCGACGTCGATCCGATCGGGGCGCGGAGCCTTGCCGAATTCCTGTCGCTGCTGAGGCGGCGGCGTGAGATCGCCGGGTTGTCGTACCGGCAGTTGGCGCAGCGGGCGCGGCAGGGCGGTGGATCGCTGCCACCGAGCACCGTGGCCACCATGCTCCGGCGGACGACGCTGCCGGGCCGTGAACTGGTGGTGCGGTACGTGCGGGCGTGCGGCGCGGACGGCGCGGAGGTCGCCGACTGGATCACCGCCCGGGACCGGCTGGCCACGACGCTGCTCGCGACCCTGCCGTTACCCCGGCAGTTACCCGCGCCCTTCGGCCTTGAGGGCCGCTGGGCGGAACTCGCCGAACTGGACGCGGCGGCCAAGGAGACCGGGCTGGTCGTCGTCACCGGCCCGCCGGGC